>DASYRS010000401.1:0-1728 GCA_036004205.1 Dongiaceae bacterium | reverse complement strand
ATAGGCGCAGCCGCCAAGCAGCACAGCCGCCAGCGCCAAACCCAAGCCCTGCCAAGGACGTGAACCCCTCACCGCTTCGCCCCTCGTCGCGGTTTCGCAGAAATAGTGCCAGCGTCAGGAGGGCGTATCTACCGGAAATCGCGTTGCCGGCACCGCTATGACGTTAACTTCGAAACGTCACCTCTGCGGTGTGCAGATGATGGTCACGCCTTTTTCAGTAGCCCGTGCGCGCGGTGCCATTCCTCGAGCGACTGGTCGGGAAATTCGTCACATTGCTGGTCGCCCGGCTTGGCATCGACCGGAACCCAATCGGCTTTCGAATCCAGCAGGATGTGGACGTGCTCCGGCGCCTTGGGCAGCTTGCTGTCGATCGCGCTGGCGAACGGGTGGATGAGCTCCGGCCAGCGCGGATCCCAGACCCAGAGCGCGCTGCCGCATTTGCTGCAGAAGCTGCGCTCGCCCGGACTCTTCCTGCCGTCGATCTTGGCGTGGAACTTGGTGATGAACTTCTTGCCGCGCGCCTTCAGGCTCTTGGCAGTGGCGCCGAGATTGACGGCGTAGCCACCGCCGCCGGCGGTCTTGCGGCAGATCGAGCAATAGCACCGCAAATAGGGCGCGGGCGCGTAGGCCTTAACCTCGAACTTCACCGCGCCGCAATGACAGGAGCCTTTCAACAGCATGGGTCACTCCGTGCTTCAGGGATCAGGCGGCGCGCTGGAGGCTGATATAACGCCCCGGCGTCAGGCCGAGATGCGCCTTGAAATGGCGCGTGAAATGGCTCTGGTCGGCAAAGCCCGCGCCCGCCGCCGCTTCGGCCAGGCTGGCGCCCGCGCTGAGCAGCCGCTGCGCGCGGGCCACCCGGCGCGCCACCAGGTACCGGTGCGGCGAGCTGCCGAAGGCGGCGCGGAACGCCCGCGCCAGGGCGTAGCGGTCGAGGCCGGTCGCCTGCTCCAGCTCGGCCGAGGAGATCGCGGGGTCGGTGGTTTCTTCCAGCAGCTGCCGCGCGCGCTCCGCTGCCGCCAGCGAGTGGCGCGCGCCGGGTCGAGCGGGCCGCCGGTCGCTGCGCCGGTCGAGCGTGTCGGCCAGGCGCGCGATCAGCCCATCCATCGCCATCGGCGCGAGCGGGTGAGGAAAATCCTCGAATGCCTCGGCGATGATGGCGGCAAGCTCGTCATCCTTGGCCACCACGTCGCGCACGAACGGCGGCACCGCGCCGTCGAGCGCGGCACAGATCAGGGCCGGGTCGACATAGATCATATGATAGGTAAAGCCGTCTTCGATGCCGGCATGGCCGTCATGCGCTTCGTCGGGATGCAGCACCATGGTCTGGCCTCGGCTGCTGGCGCGCACGGCGCCGCGGTACTGGAACTCCTGCACGCCATCCAGCGTGACGCCCACCGCATAGCAATCGTGGCGGTGCGGATCGTAGGCGTGGCCATGGAACCGCGCCGCGAGCCGGCGAAAGCCGGGGCAGGGCTCGTCCTGCCGAAGGAAGTCTTGCAACTGGGTCATGCACAAACGTTCAAGACCAGAGGACCGGAGCCCCCATTATTGCAGACATGATCTATCCGACAAAGACCGCCCTTGTCCTGCGCCGCGATTTGCTGCCCTGGCAGATTGCCAATGTCGCCGCCTTCCTGACCGGCGGCCTTGCCGGCACTTATCCCGACATCGTCGGCGAGCCCTATCGCGACGCCAGCGACCGGTTCTACACACCGTTGGTGCGGG
>DASYRS010000400.1:0-3748 GCA_036004205.1 Dongiaceae bacterium | reverse complement strand
CGTCTTTCTCGGTCAGCAGAAGGGCTTTGAACATGGGCGACCATAGCTCCTTTGGACGATCGCGGTGACGGTCAATCGCTTCTTGAAACGATTATAGAGGGGACCAGTCAGCTTTCCAGCGCCACGTGTTGTTCGATGGGTCAAAGGAAATGATCGGAGTTTGTATCTCGTTTTCAGGGGTGAGGATGGCGGGCTTTCCGAGCGCACGCCCCAAGCTCTCAAGAAACTTGAGGACGCCATCATGATCGGTTGCGGTCTCAACCTCGCTCGGATCGATGTCGATCTCGATTTCGCTATCAATGAAAAAATGGCAGTTCAACCGAACGTTCCCCACGCGGATTGACAATCGGTGACTATGATCGTCCCGCAGCACACTCTCGATGTCCGGAAGTAGTCCGGGCTCTCCGTCATACTCAGACGGGTAGGACGCCGCCAGGGCTACAAAGCGTCGCCAATCTTCCAGGGTAGTGCCCAGAACGTAGATGTCGCGAAGGCCGCCGTCGAACTTCCAGATGTTCGGCACATCGATCAAGGTCGGTGGCCGCATGCTGTTCTCCCCGATGTCCTTGACAGAGTTCGCTACCGCAGCGGTTCGAGAATGCTCACATAGTTCGCCACCGCCGCGCCGCCCATGTTGAAGATGCCGCCGAGCTTGGGGTTCTTGAGCTGCATGGCGCCGGCTTCGCCTTTGAGCTGCATGGCGGTGAGCACATGCATCGAAACGCCGGTGGCGCCGATCGGGTGGCCCTTGGCCTTCAGGCCGCCGGAGCGGTTGATGGGCAGCTTGCCGTCCTTCTCGGTCCAGCCTTCCTCGATCGCGCGGGCGCCCTCGCCCGGCTTGGTCAATCCCATCGCCTCGTATTCGATCAGCTCGGCGATGGTGAAGCAATCGTGGGTCTCGACGAAGCTGAGGTCGTCGAGCGTCAGCCTGGCGTGCGACAAGGCCTTGCTCCAGGCCTGCGAGCAGCCTTCGAATTGCACGATGTCGCGGGCGCGCATGGGGAGGAAATCGTTGACCTGCGCGACGCTGCGGATCAGCACGGCGCGGTCGGCGGCGAGCGCGGTGTCGAGGTCCGCCAGCACCAAAGCGGCCGCGCCGTCGGAGACCAGCGAGCAATCGGTGCGCTTGAGCGGGCCGGCAACCAACGGGTTCTTGTCGGAGACAGTGCGGCAGAAATCGTAGCCGAGATCCTTGCGCATCTGGGCGTACGGATTGTCGACGCCGTTGCGATGGTTCTTCGCGGCGATGCGTGCGAGCGCGTCGGACTGGTCGCCGTAGCGCTGGAAATACAGTTCCGCGATGCGGCCGAACACGCCGGCGAAACCGCCGGGCGTGTCAGCTTCTTCTTTGACGTAGCTCGCTTTCAGGAGATTGCGGCCGATGGCGGCGCCGTCATTGGCGGTCATATGCTCGACGCCAATGACCAGCACGATGCGCGCCTGTTTGGCGGCAATCTCCTTGATGCCCTGGTGCACGGCGGCGGAGCCGGTGGCGCAGGCGTTCTCCACGCGCGTCGCCGGCTTGAAGCGCAGCGCCGGATCGATGCCGAAGCTGAGCGAGGACGGAAAATCCTGGGCCGAGAAGCCGGCGTTGAAATGGCCGACGAAGATCGCATCGACGTCCTTGGGCGCGACACCGGCATGCTTCAGCGCGCCGGCGCCCGCCTCCACCATCATGCTTTCGACGTCCTTGTCGGCATGCTTGCCGAACGGCAGATGTGCCCATCCGATGATCGAGGTGCCAGTCATGCCGCATCCTCCTGTGTCAGGGTTTCCTGGAACCGCACCGGTGCGCCGATCGGCGAGCCTATCAGCTCGTCCTCGCGCATCACGATGCGGCCCCGCACGATGGTGGCCTTCGGCCAGCCGGTGACGTCCATGCCGTCGAACGGCGTCCAGCCGGACTTGGTCTTCATCCTCGCGTTGGTGATGGTCCGCTTGGCTTTGAGGTCCACCACCGAGAAATCCGCGTCGTAGCCAAGGGCAATGCGGCCCTTGCCCGCTATGTTGTAGATGCGCGCTGGACCCGCGCTGGTCAAGTCGATGAAACGCTGAAGCGTCAGGCGGCCGGCATTCACGTGGTCCAGCATGACCGGGATCAAGGTCTGAACGCCCGGCATGCCGGACGGGCTCTGCGGATAGGGCCGCGATTTTTCCTCGCGGGTGTGCGGCGCGTGGTCAGTGCCGATCACATCGACGATACCGGCCCTGAGCGCCCGCCAGATGCCGTCGCGATGCCGCGCATCGCGGATCGGCGGGTTCATCTGCGCATAGGTGCCGAGGCGCCGGTAGCAATCCGGCGCCGCCAGGGTCAGGTGATTGACCAGCACCTCGACGGTGGCGAGATCCTTGTTGGCGGCCAGGATCTCCATCTCGTCCGCGGTGCTGACATGCAGCACATGCACGCGCCGCCCCGCCCGCCGCGCCAGGCGCAGCAGGCGCGTGGTGGCGCGGATCGCGACTTCCTCGTCGCGCCACACCGGATGCATCGAAGGGTCCGCGCCATCGCGCACCAGCGCCAGCCGCTCGCGCAGCCGCGGCTCATCCTCCGCATGGATGGCGACGCGCCGCCGGCCGTGGCGCAGCACGTCCTCCAAAGTGTCATCGTCCGCCACCAGCAGCGAGCCGGTGGAGGAGCCCATGAACACCTTCACCCCCGCGCAGCCCGGCAGCAGCTCCAGCTTGCCCAGCTCGGTGGCGTTCTCGTCCGACGCGCCGATGAAAAAGGCGTGGTCGACCCAGGCGCGGCCGGCGGCGCGGCGCAGCTTGTCCTTCAGCGCCGCCTCGTCGACCGTGTTGGGGTTGGTGTTGGGCATCTCGAAAAAGGCCGTGACCCCGCCCATCGCGGCACCGGCCGAGCCGGTCGCCAGGTCTTCCTTGTGATCGAGTCCCGGCTCGCGGAAATGGACCTGGGTGTCGATGACGCCCGGCAGGACGGTGAGGCCGGCGGCATCGAACCGCTCCCTGGCGGCGGCGCTGCCCAGCGCGCCCAAGGCGGCGATTCGCCCACCCGCCACCCCGATATCGCAAGACTCGACGCCGTTGGGGGTCGCCACCTGGCCGCCCGTGAGAATTAGGTCGAAATTGTCTGGCATCCATGCCCACCGATGGTGGCTCCGGCCAGCCCAAGGAAGTGCCGGAAAATGAGGCGAATGCCCCTGTTTAGAGGCAGCGGACCAGCGGTGCAAGATGGCCTGGAATAAGCGGGCCAGCGCCTTCAAGTCCGTGACGCGCGGCCCTCGATTGCGCTAAAATATGTGCCCTCAGAGGGAGCATGCGGTGACCATCATTATCGGGACGAGCGAGCTGCGGGCCAAGCTGGAAGAACTCCGTACCGAGCACCGTGACCTCGACGAAGCTATCCATAGCCTGTCGGAGACGGCTCCCTTCAACCAGTTGCAGATCCAGCGCATGAAAAAGCGCAAGCTGGTGCTGAAGGACCAGATCACCAAGCTGGAAAGCCAGCTGCTGCCGGACATCATCGCGTAGCGGCGGCCTTCTCTTTCCACTGTCATCCCGCCGGCACTCACGCTCCTTTTACTGTCACCCCGGCCGAAGAGCCGGGGCCCATGCGGCATCGCAGCGACGCTGATGGTACGTATGGGTCCCGGGTCGCGCCGCTACGCGGCTTGCCCGGGATGACAGCGGGATGGCATGGAGGTTACCCCCGCGGCAGATACGTCAGGTCGCGGAACTCCTCGAAATCCTCGATGGCGAGGCACTGGGTTACGTGCTCGCCGTCTTCGGA
>DASYRS010000399.1:0-4340 GCA_036004205.1 Dongiaceae bacterium | reverse complement strand
GTTCAACTTCCCGGCCATGGTGCCGATGTGGATGTTTCCGATCGCGCTCGCCTGCGGCAACACCTTCATCCTCAAGGTTTCGGAGCGCGATCCCAGCGCCGCCAATCTCATGGCCGAGCTGATGAAGAAAGCCGGTTTGCCGGACGGCGCGCTCAACGTCGTGCACGGCGACAAGGAAGCGGTGGGTGCGATCCTTACCCACCCCGACATCCAAGCGGTGAGCTTCGTCGGCTCGACGCCGATCGCGGAATACATCTATCATACCGGCACCGCGCACAATAAGCGCGTGCAGGCGCTGGGCGGCGCTAAGAACCACATGATCGTCATGCCGGACGCCGACATGGACCTGGCGACCGACGCCCTGATGGGCGCTGGCTACGGCTCCGCCGGCGAACGCTGCATGGCGATCTCGGTCGCGGTCGCGATCGGTGACAAGGTCGGCGATACGCTGATCGACAAGCTGGCGCCACGGGTGCGCGGGCTGAAGGTCGCGCCCGGCACCGATCCGGAAGCCGAGATGGGCCCGCTGGTGACCAAGCAGCACTATGAGAAGGTGAAGGGCTATGTCGATCTCGGCGTGCAGGAAGGCGCCAAGCTGGTGGTGGACGGACGGTCGCTGAAGCTGCAGGGCTATGAAGGCGGATACTTCATGGGCGGCTCCCTGTTCGATCACGTCGAGCCGCATATGCGCGTCTACAAGGAAGAGATTTTCGGCCCCGTCCTGTCGGTCGTGCGCGTGCCCGACTACAATGCGGCGGTCAAGCTGGTGAACGACCACGAATATGGCAACGGCACCGCGATCTTCACCCGCGACGGCGATGCGGCGCGCGAGTTCGCCTCCAAGATCAAGGTCGGCATGGTCGGCATCAACGTGCCGATCCCGGTGCCGATGGCGTTCAACAGCTTCGGGGGCTGGAAGCGCTCGCTGTTCGGAGACCATCACATGCATGGGCCGGAGGGCGTGCGGTTCTATACCAAGCTCAAGACCGTCACATCGCGCTGGCCGACCGGCATCCGCGCCGGCGCCGAATTCATCATGCCGACGATGCGCTGACTATGTCAGCGCAGAAGTCAGGAATCAGGTATCAGTGATCAGAAGTCTGAGGCGTGCTATGCTCTCTTTTCTGATCCCTGATAACTGATTCCTGATGCCTGAAATATCCCGCCGCTCCTTCCTGACCGCCGCCGGCGCCGCGGCTCTCCTCAACGCTTATCCGCGCGAGGCGCGGGCGGCGGCGAAGGAGTTGACCATCGCGACCTGGGGCGGGAACGAGATCAAGGATCTGACCTCGGCCTTCGCCAAGCCCTTCACCAACGAGAGCGGGATCCGCGTGCTGTTCGACGGCGCGGGTCCATCCGAGGGCAAGATCAAGGCCATGGTCGACCAGAGCCAGGTCGATTGGGACCTGTGCGACGTCGACGGCTATGTCGCCGTGCGCCTCGCCAATGCCGGCGTCCTCAGCATCATCGACTACAAGAAGGTCAAGCGCGACCAGGTCATGGTGCCGTTCGCACTGGAACATGCCATCGCCGGCTATACCTATTCCTTCGTGCTGGCCTACAACGCGACGGCTTTCCCAGACCGGCCGCCGCTGAGCTGGAAGGATTTCTTCGACCGCCGCACCTTTCCCGGCAAGCGTGCGGTCTGGCGCTGGATGATCGGCGGGTTCGAGGCGGCGGCGATGGCCGCGGGCGCGACGCGCGACAAGCTCTACCCGCTCGACATCGAGGCGGCGGTCGCGAAGCTGGCGACCCTGGGCGACGACCTGGTCGTGTGGGAGAGCGGCGATCATGTCCACCAGATGCTGCTGGACGGCACCATCAACATGGCGTGCATGTGGCACAGCCGGGCGGCGCAGCTTGGCGCGGAGAGCGAGGGCAAGGTCGCCTGGACCTTCGAGGAAGGCCTGCTTTGTCCCGGCATGTGGGTGGTGCCGAAGAAGAATCCGGGCGGCAATTCTGCGTTCGACCTGCTGGCCGCGATGCAACAGCCAAAGCGCCAGCTTGAGCTGACGCGCCTGCGCGGCCTCGGTCCCTCCAACCCCGCCGCCACCGCGGCGATGCCGGAGAACCTGCGCCCGATCGACCCCACGCAGCCGCAGAACCTCTCGCAGCAGGCGATCATCAGCAGCACCTGGTGGGCGGAGAATTACGACAAGTCGCGGCTCAAGTTCCAGGATCAGTTGGAGCGGATGTAGATCTGCGTGCGGCAGCTTGGCACATTGCCGGGGCGTGGCCGTAGACCCAATTGTATACCATTCCACTTTCAATCGAACGCATCCGCACCATGATCGCTTCATCCGGCCGCAGTATCGGCGCTCTCGAGACCGTCTGGCGGGGTTTGCGGCGGCTGTGCCCGCGCTGCGGACAAGGCCAGATGTTCGCCGGCTATCTCGCGGTGCGCGAGGCGTGCGAGAGCTGCAAGATGCCGTTCGAGCCGCTGCGCTCGGACGATGCCCCGCCCTATTTCACCCTGTTCATCGTCGGCCATCTGGTGATCAGCCTCTATCTGCTGCTGTGGCCCTATATCCCGCTGCCGGATTGGGGCCAGGCGCTGATCTGGTGCGGCCTGACCCTGGTGCTGAGCCTCGCGCTGCTGCCCTTCGTGAAGGGCGGCGTGATGGCGGTGATCTTCAGGACGAAGGCGAAGGGCTGACGCCTCAGGAATCAGGGATCAGTAATCAGAGGATTGTCAGGCCCCTCGCTCCGGGCGAGTATCTGACTTCTGATCACTGATTCCTGATACCTGACAGCCATGCGCCTCCTGGTCTTCCAGCACATCGCAATCGAGCATCCCGGGGTTTTCCGCGAGTTCCTGAGAGCCGACGGCATCCGCTGGGATGCAGTCGAGCTGGATGAAGGGCAGCCGATCCCGGATCTGCGTGCCTATGACGCGCTGTGGGTGATGGGCGGGCCGATGGATGTGTGGGATGTCGAGGAGAATCCCTGGCTGATCCCGGAGAAGCGGGCGATCCGGCAGTGGGTGCGCGAGCTCAAGCGGCCGTTCCTCGGCATCTGCCTCGGTCATCAGCTGCTGGCCGATTCGGTCGGCGGCACCTGCGGCCCGCAGCGCCCGCCCGAAGTCGGCATCATGGAGGTTTCGCTGACCGAGGACGGCAAGCGCGATCCGGTGTTCGCGCGTCAGCCGGCGACCGCCAAGGCGCTGCAGTGGCATGGCGTGCGGGTGGCCCAGCCGCCGGAGGATGCGGTGGTGCTGGCCTCATCGCCGGCCTGCCGCGTGCAGGCGATGCGCGTCGGCGACCGCGCCTGGAGCGCGCAATATCACGTGGAGCTGGAAGATGGCACGATCCCGGCCTGGGGCTGCGTGCCGGAATATGCCGCGGCGCTGGAGCGCACGCATGGCGCGGGCGCGCTGCAACGCATGGCCGAGGAGGCGAGGCCCCTGATGCCGACCTTCAAGGATTGCGCGCGGCGGCTCTATCAGGATTTCATGAAGGCCGCGAGCGCGATGGCGGTGGCGCAGTAGCTACCCCTTCTTTGCTTCGAAGATCGCGTACCACTTGCGGCAGGGCTCGATCGTCTCCCAGGTGCCCTCAAAGCCGGCGGGGATGACGAAGGCGTCGCCGGTCTTGAACTCCTGCGCCGTGCCGTCGGCGCCGGTGAGGACGACGCGGCCGGAGAGGATTCCGCAGAACTCGTTCTCGGCATAGGAGACGCGCCACTTGCCGGGCGAGCTCTCCCAGATGCCGGAAAAGAACTGTCCGGTGGGGTCGCTGAAGTAATTCTGCAGCCGCGTCGCCGGATCGCCCGAGACGATGTTGCCGGGCTTGCCGACCTCGACTGGCGGCGGGTTGGCTCCGAAGCGCACCACTTGCACGGCTGCCATGCGCAATCTCCCTCTTGCTGGACGGCGTCCTGATCGGCTGGCATAGCATGCTCTTGGGGGAAGGGCCATGTCACGCGCGGCCATCGGCGATCGTCCTCAAGCGTCGGCGTAACGGCGCAAGCGGTAACACTGGGAGTTGACCCTGAGAGATCAATCGACATCGCCGGGCAAGTCCGCCGCCGAAGGCGCGCGCTGGGTCGATCCGTTCAAGAACGGCCTCGCGCTCTACACCATCATGCTGAATGTCGGCATCGGGCTGCACGCGCTCGACGTCTTCATCATCGCGACCGTGATGCCGCGGGTGGTCAAGGAACTGGGCGGCGCCGAATACTACACCTGGGCCACCATGCTGTACATGGTGGCGTCGATCATCGGCACCGCCGCCGGCAACCCGGTGCGGCAGATGTTGGGCAGCCGCATCGGCTATGCGGTGGCGGCTTTGGTGTTCGCGGGCGGATCGATCGCCTGCGCGCTCGCGCCAAGCATGGCGCTG
>DASYRS010000398.1:0-1954 GCA_036004205.1 Dongiaceae bacterium | reverse complement strand
GATCACCGAAGCTTTTCGTGATGTTCCTCACCGAGACGGCGGCCATGGTGCGCTAGATCCTTCCTGCAGAGGCGGCGCGCTGCCGCGCCGACAGAATCCGATTGGCGATCTCGACAAAGCCGGCACCGCCGCGCTCCGTCGAAACGAAGCTGGGCAGCGCCTTCATGCGCGCCGCGAAGTCCCGCACATTGGCGACGCCGCATGCCAGCGGGAAGAAGTCGAACATCGGCTCGTCGTTCGGGCTGTCGCCGCAGAACACGAACAGCGACCGGGCGGCCGCGAGATCCAGCCCGAGAGCGTCCCGCACGAACATTCTGACCATCGAGAGCTTGTCATAGGCTCCGAACCAGCCATTGACATGGATGGAGGAGACCTTGGCAACCGCGCCGGCCTGCTCGAACAAGGCGACGATCCGGTCGATCGAAGCCGGCGGCAGCGGCGCGACATCCTCGCGGAAATCGATCGCGAGATCGGCTTCGCGATAGAGCTGGTCCGAGGCGATGGCTGCGCCCGGCACCTCCGCCAGGATATGCTGGGCCAGCGCATCGAGCTTGCGCCGGTTCTGGGCGCGCTCCGCAGGGCCGGCGGCGAAGTGCCGGATCATCCGGCGCGCCGCGCGCTCATAGCGGAAATAAAACGCGCCATTCTCCCCCACGACGCCCGCAACCGGCCAGAAGCGCGCGATCATGTCGCACCAGCCGGCAGGCCGCCCGGTGACCGGCACCACCGCCAGCCCGGATTCGTGCAGCCGCTCCAGCGCCTCGTAGGCAGCCGCGGGCAGCACGCCGTCGGTAGTCAGCGTATCGTCGATGTCCGTGAACAGGCCGACAAGATCGCGCGCGGCGTCCGCCGGCAGGCTGGAGATTGGCCGCATGCGTGCCTCAGCCATGGCCGCCCTCCACGAACGCCGCCATGCGCGCGTTCCAGGCCGACATCGCCGGCCACAGATCGGCGTAGATAGCGCGCAGTTCGGCATAGCGGGCGCTGCGCTTTGCATCCGGCTCGAAGGTGCGCACGGTCTCTCCCGCCATCGCCGCCGATGCCGCGGGGAAGGTCGGGAACCAGCCGCAGCCTTTCGCGGCCGCCATGGCGGCGCCGAGGGACGAAGCCTCGACGGTGGTCGAGCGCAGCACCGGGCGGGCGGTCGCGTCGGCCAGAATCTGGGCCCACAGATCGGAAGCCGCGCCACCGCCGATCGCGACATAGCGGTCGATCTTGACCCGGGTCGCCTGTTCCGCCTGGTTGGTGCAGATCGCCTGCTCCAGCGCGACGCCTTCCAGCAGCGCGCGATAGATATCGCCGCGATGGGTCGAGCCCGACAGGCCGGCGATGATGCCGCGCGCTGTGCTGTCCCAATGCGGCGTCATGCAGCCCTGCCAATAGGGCACCAGCACGACCCCGCCGGCGCCGATCGGGCTGGCCGCCGCTTCGCTTTCCAGCGTCTGGAGCAGGCCCTGCTTCTGCGCCGGATCGGCCAGGAACAGTTCGCGCGACAGCCAGTCGACCAGGAACGTGCCCGAGCGCATGCAGGTCTCGAAGATGTAGCCGCGATCCGCGACGGCGATCTCGGTGCGGAACGCACGGTCATGGGCATACTCCGCGCCATAGCTGCCGGAGACCACGGCGGTCCCGAGATTGACATAGGCAAGGCCCGGCGCGCCGACGCCGGCGGCCGCACCCGCGCACTGTCCGTCGCCACCGCCGGCAATCACCGGCGTACCGGGCTTGAGGCCCGTCGCGGCGGCCGCAGCGCTGGTTACTTCGCCCATCGGCGTGCCAGGCGCGACCAGGCGGGGCATCTTGCTCCGGTCGATTCCGGCGGCGCTCAGCACCTCGTCCGACCAGGCATGCTTCTTCATATCGAGCGCGCCGGTCGGATCGGCGGACGCGGTCGAGGTCACCCAATGGCCGGTGAGCCGGAATGCCAGATAGGCATGCACCTCCGCGATATAGG
>DASYRS010000397.1:0-7836 GCA_036004205.1 Dongiaceae bacterium | reverse complement strand
GCGATGGAAGTCATCATGCGCATGCTGCGCATGGAATCGGTGCAGAAGGACATCCTGGACGACGTCGAGCGCGTGCTGCGCAACGAGTTCATGAGCAACCTTGCCCGCACCTCGCGCCGCGACGCGCACGAGATGATCGCGGAGATCTTCAACAACCTGGACCGGGCGTCCGAATCGCGCTTCCTCACCGCGCTCGAGGAACGCAACCGCGATTCCGCCGAGAAGGTCCGCTCGCTCATGTTCACCTTCGAGGACTTGGGCAAGCTCGATCCGGGCGGCGTGCAGACCCTGCTGCGCAGCATCGAAAAGGACAAGCTGCCGCTCGCGCTCAAGGGCGCGTCGGAAGCGCTGCGCGACCTCTTCCTCTCCAACATGTCGGAGCGCGCCTCGAAGATGCTGAGGGAAGACATGGCCGCGATGGGCCCGGTCAGGCTGCGCGACGTCGAGGAATCTCAGCTGGCGATGGTGACGGTCGCCAAGGAACTCGCCGCCAAGGGCGAGATCATGCTGACCGACAAGAAGGGCGAAGACGAGCTGATTTATTAAGGCTTTGGCACGAGAGATGGCAGTGGTTCGCAAATTCCTCTTCGACAACGATTTCGGTGAAGCACCCCAAAGCACCGTCGGCGGCGCGCGTCCGAAAGGCGCGCATGGTGGCACCAATAATCCGCCGGCCGTTCCGGCGCCGCCGATGTTCACCGAAGCGGAGATGCAGGGCGCGTGCGATGTCGCGCGCCGGCAGGGCGAAGAGGCCGGCGTCGCGCGCGGCCGCACCGAGGCGGTCGCGGCGTTCGACAAGCAGGTCGCG
This sequence comes from Dongiaceae bacterium, assembly GCA_036004205.1. Taxonomy (GTDB): domain Bacteria; phylum Pseudomonadota; class Alphaproteobacteria; order Dongiales; family Dongiaceae; genus Dongia_A. The sequence goes on along the minus strand of DASYRS010000397.1, from coordinate 7,028 downwards.
GGCGCGCTCGCCACCATCGCGCAGCAGACCGCGGCGATCGCCAAGGGCGTCGCGGCCGAAGCCGCCGCCGCCGGCAAGTCGGTGGATCTGGCGCTGGCGATCGTGCGCAAGCTGCATCCGGCGCTGGTCGAGCGCCAGGGCCTGGCCGAGATCGAAACGGTGCTCGGCCACTGCCTGGAATCGCTGAAGCAGGAGCCGCGCCTGGTCGCCTATGTGCATAGCGCCCGGCTCGACGCGTTGCAGGAGCGGCTGGGGCAGCTATCGGCGTCCAGCGGATTCGAGGGCCGGGTCGTCCTGATCGCGGATGACGAGATGGGCCAGAGCGATTACCGCGTCGAATGGGCCGACGGCGGCGTGGAGCGCGAGGCCGGCCGCGTCTGGCGGGCGATCGAGGAAACGTTGACACAATACGTCGCGGCCGACGGCCGCGACCCGAAGTGAGTGAAAGGAGAGAGTGATGGGTGACGAGGAGAATCTGGAGCTCACCGAGTTCCAAGGCGCGGAGGGCCAGCCGCCCGACGCCAACGCGGACGCATCCCGGCCCGGCAATGCCAAGGACCTGGACGCCGTCTACGACATCCCGGTGCAGGTTTCGGCCGTGCTGGGCCGCACCTCGATGCAGGTCAGCCAGCTCCTGAAGCTGGGCCGCGGCGCGGTGGTGGAACTCGACCGCAAGGTCGGCGAGGCGGTCGACATCTATGTCAACAACCGCCTGGTCGCGCGCGGCGAGGTGGTGGTGGTCGAGGACCGTCTCGGCGTCACCATGACCGAAATCATCAAGGCGGACCGGGCTTGAAGCAAAGCCAATCGACGATGCGACGGATTGATCGCAAGGCAGGATAGAAATGGCCGATACAACGCCCAACGACGTGCGACCCATGGCCGATGCGCCGCTGCGCTTCGAAGCGCCGCCGCGCCGGATGGATCTCGCCACCCTGTTCGGCCTGATCGCCGCGCTCGCCTTGATCGGGGTCGCCATCGTCCTCAACGGCTCGCCGATCGCCTTCATCGATGTTCCCGCCATCTTGATGGTGGTGCTGGGCACGCTGGCGGTCACGGCGATCTCCTATACCGGCGATGAGCTGCGCGAGGCGCAGCCCTCCTTCCGCCAGGCGTTGTTTCGCAGCGAGGTCGACCCCCGGGTCGGCGCGCGCCGGGTCCTGACGCTGGCCGACAAGGCGCGCAAGCGCGGCCTCCTGCAATTGCAGGGCGATCTCTACGGCCTGCGCGACGCTCCGTTCCTGCAGCGTTCGCTCGGCATGCTGATCGACGGCCTGCAGGTCGATGAGATCGAGCGCAACATGACGCTGGAAGCGCATGCCTTGGCGCAAGGCCGGCATCGCGCCGCCGCCATCCTGCGCCGCGCGGCCGAAGTGTCGCCAGCCATGGGCCTGATCGGAACTTTGGTCGGCCTGGTGCAGATGCTGGGCAATCTGGATTCGCCGGAGCGCATCGGCCCGGCCATGAGCGTCGCGCTGCTGACCACCCTCTACGGCGCGCTGATGGCCAATGTCGTGTTCCTGCCGCTCGCCAGCAAGCTGGAGCGCAACGCGACGGTCGAGCAGCTCGTCAGCCAGATCTACACCATGGGCGTCGCATCGATGGGCCGCCAGGAGAACCCCCGGCGCCTCGAAATGCTGCTGAACACCGTGCTGCCCGCCGGGCAGCAGATCCGTTACTTCGATTGACCTTAAGCGCGTCCGGAACACCAGGAGCAAGTCATGCGTCTACTCATCGTTGGATCCCTTGATGGCCATATCACCGCGGCGGGCAAGATCGCCCTCAGCTCCGGTGCCAAGGTGGCCCATGTCGACGGTGTCGACCAGGCACTCCACGCACTGCGAAACGGGCAAGGCGCGGATCTCATCATGTTCGACGTCGCGCTCGACATTCAGCGCATGATCGACAGCCTGCGCAATGAGCGGATCAACATCCCGGTGGTCGCCTGCGGCATCGGCACCAGCGCCGAGACCGCGGTGAAGGCGATCAAGGCTGGCGCCAAAGAATACGTGCCCCTGCCGCCCGATGCCGAGCTGATCGCCGCCGTGCTGGCCGCGGTCGCGGAGGAAAGCTCCGCCCTGATCTACCGGGATCCGGCCATGAAAGCGGTGCTGAAGCTGGCTGACCAAGTGGCCCCGTCGGACGCCAGCATCATGATCACCGGCGAATCCGGCACCGGCAAGGAAGTGATGGCGCGCTATATCCACGTTCATTCGAGGCGCGCCAACAAGCCTTTCATCTCGGTCAATTGCGCCGCGATCCCCGAGAACCTGCTGGAATCCGAATTGTTCGGCCACGAGAAGGGCTCCTTCACCGGCGCCATCGCGCGCCGCATCGGCAAGTTCGAGGAAGCCAACGGCGGCACCCTTCTGCTGGATGAAATCAGCGAAATGCATCCGCGCCTGCAGGCCAAGCTGCTGCGCGCGATCCAGGAGCGCGTGATCGACCGCGTCGGCGGCGCCCAGCCGGTCAAGATAGACATCAGGCTGCTGGCGACCTCCAACCGCGACCTGCAGGACGAGGTGCGCAAGGGCAATTTCCGCGACGATTTGTTCTTCCGCCTCAACGTCATGGCGCTGGAGCTGCCGGCGCTGCGGCATCGCCCGTTGGACATTCCGGCTCTGGCCGAGCATTTCACCAAGAAATATGCGGAGGCCAATGGCATTCGGATCACCGGCATCGCTCCGGAAGTCATGGATACCCTGGTCGCGCACGAATGGCGCGGCAATGTCCGCGAGCTCGAGAACACGATGCACCGCGCGGTACTGCTGGCGCAGGGTCCGGTGATCGAACCGGGCGCGATCATGCTGACCGGTGGGCGCGGCATCCCCGTCGCCGCGCTGCAGCCGCAAGCAGCCACCGCGGCCGCGTCGGCCGCCGCCAAGAATGCGAGCGGCGTCACCAGCGCCCTGGTCGGACGCACCGTGGCCGCCGTGGAGCGCGACCTCATCATCGACACGCTGCAGCAGTGCCTCGGCAACCGGACCCATGCCGCCAACATCCTCGGCATCTCGATCCGCACGCTGCGCAACAAGCTGAAACTGTACAATGAGGAGGGAGTTCCGGTTCCGGGCGCGCACAGCGAGGGCGACCATTTCTCGGTCGCCTGACAGGTCGTTGCAGCAATAGGGATCGGACCAGATGGCGGATACCGGCAACAGCAACGCGAACGCCGGCGCGGCGGGCGCGCCGGCCTGGGTTGGCCAGATCACCAAGACCCTGCGCCGCGGCGAGATCATGCTCGCAGGCGGCCTGGTCTTCATTCTCACCGTCCTCATCTTGCCGATGCCGGCCTGGCTGCTGGACATCAGCCTCGCCTTCTCGATCACCATCTCGGTCCTCATCCTGATGGTCGTGCTGTTCATCCAGAAGCCGCTGGATTTCAGTACCTTTCCAACCGTCCTGCTGATCGTCACGATGACCAGGCTGTCGCTCAACCTCGCCTCGACCCGCCTGGTCCTGACGCACGGCCATGAGGGCACCGATGCCGCCGGCCACGTCATCGAGGCGTTCGGCGGCTTCGTCATGGGCGGCAACTACGTCATCGGCCTGATCGTGTTCGCCATCCTGGTGTTGGTGAACTTCGTCGTCATCACCAAGGGTTCCGGCCGCATCGCCGAAGTGTCGGCGCGCTTCAGCCTGGACGCCATGCCCGGCAAGCAGATGGCGATCGACGCCGATTTGTCCGCCGGCCTGATCGACGAGAAGGATGCACGCGCGCGGCGCAAGGCGCTGGAAGACGAAAGCAACTTCTTCGGCTCGATGGACGGCGCGGCCAAGTTCGTGCGCGGCGACGCCATCGCCGGTCTCGTCATCACCTTCATCAATATCGTCGGCGGCATCATCATCGGTGTCGCGCAGCAGGGCCTTTCGATGGGCGAGGCCGCAAAGTCCTATACGCTGCTGAGCGTCGGTGACGGCCTGGTGACCCAGATCCCCGCCCTCATCGTCTCGACCGCGGCCGGCATGCTTGTCACCAAGGCCGGCATCGACGGGTCGACCGACAAGGCCCTGTTCTCGCAATTGTCCGGCTATCCGGCCGCGCTCGGCATGGCCTCGTTCCTGATGGCCTCGATGGCGGTGCTGCCGGGCATCCCGGCGATTCCGTTCCTGCTGCTTGCCGGCCTGGCCGGCGGCGGCGCGTTCCTCATCGCCCGGCGCCATCGCCGGGTGGCGGCGCAGGCAGTGACGACGGCGGCCCAGCAGGTTGCCGCGGCCCCGGTCATGGAAGAGCCGATCTCCACCGCGCTCTCGATCGATGCCGTGCGCATCGAGCTGGGCTACGGCCTGCTCGGCCTCATCAACGCGGAGCAAGGCCACCGCCTGACCGACCAGATCAAGGCACTGCGCCGGCAATTGGCGGGCGAGATGGGCTTCATCCTGCCGGCGGTGCGCATCCAGGACAATCTGCAGATCAACGCCAATTCATACGTCGTGCGGGTGAAGGAGATCGAAGCCGGACGCGGCGACCTGCGCCCCAACATGCTGCTGGTCATGGATCCGCGCGGCGACAAGATCAACCTCGCCGGCGAAGAAACCGTCGAGCCGACCTTCGGCCTGCCCGCCATGTGGGTCGATCCGACCTTGCGCGAAGAGGCGTTGTTCCGCGGCTATACCGTGGTCGATCCCTCCACCGTGATCACCACGCACCTGACCGAGCTCATCAAGGACAACATGGCCGAGCTGCTCTCGCACGCCGAGACGCAGAAGCTGCTCGACGAATTGCCGAAAGAGAATCAGAAGCTGGTCGCCGACCTCATCCCCGGCCAGATCTCGGTCAGCGGCGTGCAGCGCGTGCTGCAGGGGCTGCTCGGCGAGCGGGTCTCGATCCGCGACCTGCCGAACGTGCTGGAGGGCATCTCCGAGGCCTGCGGCTATTCGCGCAACGTCACCATGATCACCGAGCACGTGCGCGCGCGCCTTGCCCGCCAGATCAGCGACAATTCGGCCGACCAGACCGGCGTCATCCCGATCCTGACGCTGTCGCCGGAATGGGAGCAGGCCTTCACCGATGCGCTCCATGGCGAAGGCGAGGAGAAGCAGTTGGTGATGGCGCCGACCACGTTGCAGCAATTCATCCAGCTGGTGCGGCAGGCGTTCGAACGTCACACCATCATGGGCGAGAGCCCGGTCCTGCTGACCAGCCCGGCCATCCGGCCCTATGTGCGCTCGATCATCGAGCGGTTCCGCCCCATCACCACCGTGATGTCGCAGAACGAGATCCATGCCCGCGCGCGCATCCGCACGCTGGGACAGATCTAAGGTTCGCCGATGCGCCTGCGCACTTTCACCGCTCCATCGATCGGCGAGGCCATGCGCCAGGTGCGCGACGTGCTGGGCGAGGATGCCGTCATCCTCAGCACCGAGCAGGTCGGCAAGCAGGTGAAGGTGTCGGCGGCGATCGAGACCGCCCCGACGCCATCCGCCGCCAAGGCGCCGGTCTTCACCGCGCCGGTGTTCGCCGACGACATCGAAAGCGCCCTCACCTATCACGGCGTCCCGAAGGCGCTGGCCGACTGGCTGCTGGCGACCGCCGGCGATCTGGATGGCGGCAACCCGCAGCAGGCCCTCACCGCCGCGTTGCGCGCGCGCTTCGGTTTCCGGCCGCTGATCGAGCGCAAGCCGGGCAAGCCGATCCTGCTGGCCGGCCTGCCCGGAGCCGGCAAATCCTCCACCCTCGCCAAGCTCGCGGCGCGCGCCAAGGTCAATGGCTGGGCGGCGACCGCGATCACCTGCGACCTGGCGAAGGCCGGCGCGATCGAGCAGCTCGCGACCTATGCGAAGGCGCTGGAGATTCCCGCCTATCGCGCCAAGGACGCAGCGACCCTCGCCCGCGCGGTCGCGAAGGCCGATGCCGACGGCCTCATTCTCATCGATACGCTCGGCACAAATCCCCTGAAGTCCGGCGACCTGGCGCAGCTGCGCGAGCTGGCGGAAGCGGCATCGGCCGACATCGTGCTGGTGATGGCGGCGGGCGGCGATGCGATCGAAAGCGCCGAGCTGGCGGCGGGTTACGCCGAAGCCGGCGCCGCCCGCCTGGTCGCCACCAAGATCGACGTGGCGCGCCGCTATGGCGGCATCCTGGCGGCGGCGGAGGCCGGACGACTCGCATTCGCCGGAGTCGGCAACTCGCCGGAGATCGCATCGGGCCTCGGAACATTGCGTGCGGACCAGCTCTGCCGTCTAATTCTGCCTGCGAGTCGCGCCGAATCGCGCGCGCCCGCCGGTTCTCCTGAAAACAAATCGCTCACCGGTACCGCATGATGATCCAGGAAACCCGCCGCGCCGCCCCGACGGCCACCACCGCGCCGATCGCCAACGCCATTGCCGTGGCGTCGGGCAAGGGCGGCGTCGGCAAGACCTGGCTCTCGGTCACGCTGGCGCATGCCTTGGCCAATCTCGGCCGCCGCACGGTCCTGATCGATGGCGATCTCGGCCTTGCCAATGTCGATATCCAGCTCGGGCTCTCGCCCGACGTCGATCTGGCGGACGTGCTCGACAACAACGTGCCGCTGACGCAGGCGGCGCAGCGCCACGAAGCGACCGGGCTCGACATCGTCGCGGGGCGTTCCGGTATCGCGAGCCTCGCCACCTTGTCGCAAGCGCGCCTCACCACCTTCGGCCGCGGCATCGCCGATCTCAGCACCCGTTATGACCGCGCGCTGATCGATCTCGGCGCCGGCGTCGAGCGGCCGGTGCGCTACCTTGCCGCATTGGCACAGCGCACTTTGGTCGTCACCAACGACGAGCCGACGTCGCTGACCGACGCCTACGCCCTGATCAAGCTGCTGGTGCAGGATGGCGCCAAGACCAAGATCGCCGTGGTGGTGAATGCCGCCGCCAGCAAAGCGGAGGGCGAGCGCACCTATAAGACGCTGGCCAAGGCTTGCGACACGTTCCTGAAGATGACGCCGCCGCTGATCGGCGTGGTGCGGCGCGATACCAAGGTGCGCGAGGCCATCCGCGCGCAGACGCCGCTGCTGACGCGCCATCCCGGCAGCGATGCCGCGCGCGACGTCGAGGCGATC
>DASYRS010000396.1:0-10138 GCA_036004205.1 Dongiaceae bacterium | reverse complement strand
GGCTCGACAAGCTGGCGCGCTTCACCGACTGGGCGCGGCGGCCATTGTCGGCGCGGCAGCTGGATTATGCGCTGTCGGACGTGATCCATCTGCGCGGCATCTATCAGAAGCTGCACGACAAGGCGGAGAAAACCGGGCGCCTCGACTGGATCGCGGAAGAGATGGCGCTGCTGACCGATCCCGCGACCTACGAGTTCAATCCGGAGAATGCCTGGAAGCGGCTGAAGACGCGCTCCGAGAAGCCGCGCTTCCTCGCCGTCCTGAAGGAGGTCGCGGCTTGGCGCGAGCGCGAGGCGCAGAGCCGCGATGTCCCGCGCAATCGCGTGCTGAACGACGAGAACATCGTCGAGATCGCGGCGCACGTGCCCGAGACCCCCGAGGCGTTGGCGCAATGCCGCGGCCTGACGCGCGGCTTCGCGGACAGCCGCAACGGCGAGGCGATCCTGGCTGCCGTGCGCCGCGGGCTCGCGGTGCCGGACAGCGAAGCACCGAAGCTGCCCCCGCGCCCCGACATTCCGCCGGGCCTGGGGCCCCTGATCGACCTGTTGCGCGTGTTGCTGAAATTGCGCTGCGACGAGTTCGAGGTGGCGCAGAAACTGATCGCCAGCTCAGCCGACCTGGAACGCATCGCCGCCGACGACCACGCCAAGGTGCCCGCGCTGAAAGGCTGGCGCCACAAGGTGTTCGGCGAGGAAGCGATCGCCCTGAAGCACGGCAAGCTGGCGCTGACCGCCAAGGGGCGGTCCATCAGGATTATTGCGCTGGAGTAGAACGCACCAGCCGCGACACTCCCCGCCTGTCATCCCGGCCAAGCAGCGAAGCTGCACGAGCCGGGACCCATGGGGCATTTCCGCGACGCTGATGGATCGTATGGGTCCCGGGTCATGCCGCTGCGCGGCCCGCCCGGGATGACAGTTAGAGAAAGCTGCGAGGGCACAGCGTTCAGCTCAGACGATCTGCACGGCCTTGTCGAACGCGCGGCCGACGGCATCGAGGCGCCGTTGCACGGCTTCGCCGAACAAGAGGCGAGACTCCTCCGGCAGATGCAGGCAGATCTTGCCGTCCTTCTTGTTGAGCCTGGTCTGGTTCAGCATCGCGAGGGTGCCGCCGCTCAAGGAATAAGCGAGGCGGATGACCGAGCCGATCCGCCAGGCGAACATCACGTCGTCGTCCTTCAGCAGCGCCATGAAGGGATCGGCATAGTGCGTTTCCTCGAGGTCGGCGCCATAGCGGATCGCCATGGCGAGGGCGAGGATCACGCGCTCCCCATGATCGATGCCGGCGACCGGCATGCGCAGCACGCGCATGAAGGCCTGCTCCGAGCGGTAGTCGGGATGCTCGCGCCAGCCGAGATCGGACAACAGACAGGCTGCTTCGCGCAGACGCGCGCGCGCCTCGTCGTCGTCCGAGAATAAAGGCGCGATCCAGCTGTCGAGCGCATCGCCGACCGATCCGAAGCGCCCGTCGAGCCCGGCAAAATCCGCGCAGCCGACCAGGAGCGGATCGGCCTCCTGGTCGCTCGCGCTCAGCTTGGCGAACAGGCAGCCTTCGCGCAGGCCGTAGGCGGAGAACAAGGCACGATCGGGCTTCGCCGCGCGCAACAAGCGCTCCATGATGAGCGCGCCGATCGGCAGGGTGTCGATGCGGCGCTTCGAGATGCCCTGCAGCGAGGTCAGGCTGCGCTTGCCGAGGCGGCTAACGACGCGCGCCAGATCCTCGGCCGGGCGTCGGCCGATGCGATATTCGTGGATCACATGCAGCGGATAATGGGTCTGCTCCATGTGGATCTTCGCGAGCGTGCGCCAGGTGCCACCCACGGGGTAGAAGGTGCGGCCCTTCACTTCCTGCAGCCACTCGAGCTCGTCCAATTGGCGGTCGATGATCTTTTGCGCGGCATCGAGATCGCCGTCGGTCGCTTCCACCAGGCGCAAGGGGCCGATCGGCAGCGTCACCTGCTGGGCGATCCTGCCCTTGTTGAGCAAGACCAGCTCGAGGCTGCCGCCGCCGAGATCGCCCATTAGGCCGTCGGCATCGGGCACGCCGGCGAGGACGCCGAGCGCGGAGAGGCGCGCCTCCTCCTCGCCCGAGATCACGCGGACCGCGACGCCGGTGGCGCGCTCGATCTCCTTGGCGAATTCCTTGCCGTCCTTGGCGTCGCGCACGGCTGCCGTCGCCAGCATCTCGACATCGGTCACGTTCATCGCGCGGGTCAGCGCGACGAAGCGGCGGATGTTGATCAGCGCTTCCTTGCGCCCCTCCGCATGCAGCTTGCCGGTGCGCTCCAGCCCCTTGCCGAGGGCCGGCAGCGCCTTCTCGTTGAAGATCGGGACCAGGCTGCGCGAACGCTTGTCATAGACCACGAGACGAACGGAGTTCGATCCGACGTCGATGACCGCGACCCGCCCGGGCTTTGCCGCTTTGGCGATCGCGGCCGCTTGTCGCAGCGTTGCCGTCAATGAATCAGCCCTTCATCAGATTCAGCTTGGGGGTCTTGGCGCGCTTCTTCAGCGCGGAGCCGCGGCCCGACAAGCTGGGATTGGTCATGAAATAGGTGTGGGCGCTGAATGGCGGATCCTCCCCCGGCTCGACACGATGATACCTGCCCGTTGGGTCCGATACGAAGCTCTGCATATTGTCCTTGAGATTCGCAATCATGATCTGATCCAGGACCTGCTGGTGCACGGTCGGGTTCTCGATCGGCAGCAGGGTCTCGAGACGCCGGTCCATGTTGCGCGGCATCCAGTCGGCCGACGAGATGAACACCTTCGCCTGGCGCGACGGCAAAGCCTGGCCGGCGCCGAAGCACACGATGCGCGAATGCTCGAGGAAGCGCCCGATGATGCTCTTGACCCGGATGTTCTCCGAAAGCCCCGGAATGCTGGGCCTGAGGCAGCACACGCCGCGCACCACCAGGTCGATCTTCACGCCGGCCTGGCTGGCGCGGTAGAGCGCGTCGATCAGCTCGCCATCCACCAGCGAGTTCAGCTTGACCCAGATCGAGCCCGGCCGGCCGGCCTTCACATGCTCGATCTCGTCGTTGATCAGGCGCAGCAGGGTCGGCCGCAAAGTGATCGGCGCAAACGCGACCTTTTCCGTGCTCTCCGGCGTCGCATAGCCCGTCATGTAGTTGAACAGCCGCGCCGCGTCGTGGCACAGGCCCTGATCGCAGGTGAAGAAGCTGAGGTCGGTGTAGATCTTGGCGGTGATCGGGTGGTAGTTGCCGGTGCCGAAATGGACATAGGTGCGCAGCGTGCCGGATTCGCGCCGCATCACCATCGATACCTTGGCATGCGTCTTCAGCGCGACGAAGCCATAGACCACCTGCACGCCCGCGCGCTCGAGGTCGCGCGCCCAGCGGATGTTGGCGGCTTCGTCGAACCGCGCCTTCAATTCGACCAGTGCCGTTACCGACTTGCCGGCTTCCGCGGCCTCGACCAGGGCCTTGATGATCGGGCTGTCCTCGCTGGTGCGATAGAGCGTCTGCTTGATCGCGACCACATTCGGATCGCGCGCCGCCTGCAACAGGAACTGCACCACGACATCGAAGCTCTCGTACGGGTGATGGACGACGATGTCCTTCTGCCGGATCGCGGCGAAGCAATCGCCGCCCATGTCGCGGATGCGCTCCGGGAAGCGCGGATTGAAGGGCGAAAACTTGAGATCCGGCCGCTCATCGACGATTAGCCTGGAGGTGCTGGCAAGGCCGATCAAGCCATCGAGCGGAAACACGTCGGCGCGGTCGGCGCCGAGTTCGTCGATCACGAAGGCGAGCAGATCCTCCGGCATCTCGGCATTGACCTTGAGGCGGATGACGGTGCCGCGGCGGCGCTGCTTCAGCGCGGATTCATAATGGCGAACCAGGTCTTCCGCCTCTTCCATGATCTCGATCTCGCTGTCGCGGATCAGGCGGAAATGGCCCTTGCTGATGACCTCGAATTGCGGGAACAGGCGGTCCAGATAGAGCGCGGCCATGTCCTCCAGGGTCAGGAACCGGATGTTCTTCGGGTCGGTGCCCGGCAGCCGGATGAAGCGCGGCAATTGCGAGGGCAGCGGCAGCAGGGCGCGCATCATCTTGCCGTCGGCGGCGCGCCGCAATTCCAGCGCCAGCGCAAAGCCCTGGTTCGGCATGAAGGGGAACGGATGGGCCGGGTCGACGGCCATCGGCGTCAGGACCGGGAATATCTGGTCCAGGAAATAGCTGTCGATCCAGCTCTTTTCGGTGCCCGTCAGTTCGCCGGGATCGACCACCGCCACGCCCGCCTCGCGCAGAAGCTGGCGCAGCTGGCGCCAATGGGCCTGCTGGTTGCGCATCAGCTCGCCGCTGCGCCGGGTGATGGCCGCCAGCTGCTGCGCGGGGGTCAGGCCATCGGCGCTGGTGACCGAGACGCCGGCCCTGATCTGTCCGCGCAGGCCGGCCACCCGCACCATGTAGAATTCGTCGAGATTGTTGGCCGAGATGGAAAGGAACCGCAGCCGCTCGAACAGCGGATGGTTCGGGTTGCCCGCTTCGTCCAGCACGCGTTCGTTGAAGGCAAGCCACGACAGCTCGCGATTGATGAAGCGGTTGGGCGAATTCATCTCGATTTTCAGTGACGATAGATCTGGTGCGGCGTCGTCCACGGCTTGCTCTCCAGCTCCGATTCCATTCCCGCCAACGGCTCCCGCCGCGGCTGCTCTGTCAGTCTTCTCGATCATAGTCCGGCCGATTCAGACGACGCTAAGGTCCATCCATGACAGTTATGTGACATGCTCGCGTTCAGCATCATATAACATGATTTTCGTGGTCTTGGAGCTTGTTCCCAGGGATGCGCCAAGGCAAGTATAGCGTCACAAAAGCGCCAATGGGGCGGCCATGCGCCGCCGAGGGAACCAGGCCAAACCGTGCCCAAACGACTGATCCTGCTGCGCCACGCCAAATCGGCGTGGGACAATCCCAGCATCGCCGATTTCGACCGTCCGCTCTCCAACCGCGGGCGCAAGGCGGCCCCGCTGGTGGGCGCCTATCTGGCCCGCCACGGCCTGGTGCCGGGGCTGGTGCTCAGCTCCTCCGCCAAGCGGGCGGCGGAGACGCTGGACCTGGTCAGCGCCGGTTGGCAGACCAAGCCCACGATCCGCAAGCTGAAAAGCCTTTATCTCGCCATGCCACGCGAAATGCTGCGGCGGGTCCAGGCGGTCGGGCGCGAGCCGGATGTGGTCATGCTGGTCGGTCACAACCCCGGCATCGCCGACCTCGCCAACTGGCTGTGCAGCCACGGCAAGGCGGAACATCGCGCCAGCCTCGCGCGCAAGTTCCCGACCGGCGCGATCGCCACGATCGAATTCGATGTCGAGGATTGGGGCGACGTCGATGCCGAGACCGGGCGCCTGATCGATTTCGCGACGCCGAAGCAGATCGAGCACGGCGACTAGCAGAATTGCTCAGCGGTGCGCGCGCCAGAACCGTTTGGTTTCGGCGAATGCGCTCCAGACCTCCTGAAACTGCGTGACCTTGCCGTGGACGGCATGGGCGTGCCAGCCGATCACCAGGCCCTGGATGCGCTGCAGGTCGGGGAGTTCGAGAGCGCCCTCCGCGCCGGCCCGCTCCACCAGCTGCCGCACCCATTGCCGCCCGACCGCGCCGTCATTGACCGCGCCGAGGCAATCCTGCAGGTCCGACAGGCGGTCCTGGAACCGTTTCGTCGCCTTCGGCTTGAACAGCGAGGAAAAGGCCAATGAGACGTAGCGCAGCTTCTTGCCGAAGATGCGCAGCCGGTGCAGCTCCGCATCGGGCAGTTCCGACCAGCGTTCGCCCAGCTTCGTGATGCGCTTGTAGCGGGTCTGCAGCAGCCGCTCGGCAAAGTTCCGGACCGGCGCATCGAGATGCGGCCCGGCCAGCGCGTGCCGCCACGCGCCGTTATGCAGGCCCTGGAACAGCTGCAACTGCATCGCGGCATAGCGCGGATTGTGCAGCGCCTGGATCGCTTCGCGCCGCGCGGCCGCGCGCTCCTCGTTCGCAACCTGCAGGAAACGCTGGAACGCCTCGTCGTTCGGCAGGTGCGATGACATCTGCGACAAGGTCTCCAGCACCAGCACGTCCAGGTCGCGCGCCGGCCCGCAGGCGCGCTGCGCCCAGCGCAGGTCGATCGACCAGGCGGCATGGACGGTGTCGTCGATCAGCTCGCGGTATGCACCGACGATCGCGCGCAACCGGCGCAAGGCGACGCGGAATTGGTGGATCGCCTCGACCGCGCCGGTCGCCAGCATGGCGGCTTCATTCGCCTGCATCTGCGCAACGCAAGAGGTGACGATCTTCTCGAACGCGGACGCGACGGTGTCCTGCTCGATCAGCTTGACCGGTGTCGCCTTCTGCGGCTGCGCGGTCGCTGCGTCCGCCAGCGCATAGCCGCGCGCGGCCTTGGTGGCGTGGCCCAGGCGGAACGGCACGATATCCAACAATTCCTCCGCGGCGCCCCACAGATCGACGCGGTCGCCACCCTTCAGCTCGATCTCCAGCTCGTGGATCGCCTCCTCGCGGTCGCCGGCGCGGATGCTGCCGCGGTCCAGCGACACCTCGATCTCCGACCCGCGATAGGGCAGCCGCCAGGACGTGCGCTCGAAATTGGTGAGAAAGACCGGCTGCAGCCGCGGCCAGACGCCTTGGCGCAGCTCGCGCGCCAGCGAGCGGTCGCCGAGCTTCGCCAGGCTCGGCATATCGGTCGGCAGTTCCGCCTCCAACTCGCGAAACGACTGCAATCCGAGGGCGCCGGAATCGGGCACTTTCAGGGTCTGGATGCGCTTGCGACCGATCTCGCGCACGCGCAGGGCCATGCCGCGCTTCGCCAGATCGCGATCCGCCGTATCGAAATAGACATTCCGGAGAATCTTCTTGATTCCCCGCGATCGCAGATTCGGCTTCAGGCGCGTCAACAACTGATGAGAATCAACGTCCTGGAGCGTCGGCGGCAATTGCAGCTTCAGCTCCGTCTCGTTCGGCATACCGTCCCCGTGTACTTTCTCCTTTGTGGCGGGCACCATAAAGTGCAGCCTCCGCGCAAGAAAGTTACAGAACGGCGTCAGTTTGATGACAGCCGGCCTCCCAGACGGCGCATATTAGGTCACAAGGGCGTGAACGGCCAGTTCGCATCGTGTCGCGGCCGGCGACGGCTGTTAATGTAACTCCGTCAGTGACTTATTGGTCCAACAAGAAAATGGGAGCACGCCAGATGAAGGGACGCATTACGAAACTTGGCGCCGTCGCCCTCGCCACGGCCATCGGTTTTGCCACCGTTGCCACCTTGGTGCAGGCAGCGGACCCGATTACCGTGCGCCGGGAGGCCATGAAATCCAACGGCGCGGCCATGAAGGCCATTAACGAGACCCTCGAAAAGGGTGGCACGGCCGCCGACCTGGCCCCGCACGCCGCCAAGGTCAACGAAGTGGCGATGAAGGTAGCAACCCTGTTCCCCGCCGGGTCGGACCAGCCGCAGGGCAAGGACCCCGGCCAGACCATGGCCAAGGCGGAAATCTGGCAGAACCCGGACGATTTCGCTACCAAGGTCAAGGCGTTCCAGGACGAAGCCGCCATGTTCAACACCGCCGTCGCGGGCGGCGACATGGCCGTGATCAAGGCCGAGTTCGAGAAGCTGGGCGGAGCCTGCGGCGGCTGCCACAAAGTCTATCGCGCGAAGTAAATCCCTAGCTCATCAGCGTGACATGGATCGCCGCCGGAACCGCGGCGGCGATCGCGGCACAGATAAGAGCGCGCCACAGCGGCGCGCCCCTGGTGCTGCCGCTCTGCTCCGCCATGCGCGCGACCGATCGCGGCAGGCGCGCGCGGCCGAGGATCATCGCGCGCACCAGGTTCTCGCGCTTGAGCAGGCGATAGAGGACGATCACCAGGATATGAAGCAAGGCGAGCACGAGCAGGATATTCGCGAGCAGCTCGTGATACTTCTCTAGCGGCGCGCTGAGCCATCCCGGCAGCCGGCCATAGAGCGGCCCGTCGAACAGCACGTCGTCCGTCGACGCCATTCCGGAAACGGTCTGCAAGCCCATCAAGACCACCAGCGCCGCCACCATCAGGCCGCCGGCCGCGTTGTGCCCGAAGGTGTAAGATGGCCGCCAGTGGCCCAAGGACTCGCGTAGATAGGCGATCGCCGCGTTTGGCCAGCGCAGAAAGTGGGCGAACCGCGCCGTCGGGCTGCCGATCAGGCCCCACAGCACGCGAAAAATGACGAGCCCGGCCAGCACCATACCGCTGGCATAGTGAAGGCCGAGATCCTCGGTCTGTCCGCTGATCCAGCACACGGCAAACGCCGCGACGAACGCCCAGTGGAACAGCCGCACCGGCAGGTCCCACATCGGCACATCGACCAGCGGCTCCTCCTCTTCGCTCATCGCTTCTCCTTGCGTTGCTGGCCGGCGGCACGATCGCATTGCCCGCTCAGGTGTTGTGCCGCCATGTCCATGAAGGCGCGCAATTTGGGAGATTGGTGACGATTGGCGGGATAGACAAGATAGAGATCGTGCGGCTCCGTCTGATAATTTTCCAGCACGCGCTTCAGTTTCCCGGTGCGGATATCCTCGCCCACCGTGAAGTCCGGCAGGAACGCGATGCCCATGCCCGCATACAGGAACGACAACAGGAACTGCCCGTTGTTGGACTGGATGCCGCCATTGACTCGCACGGTCACGTTCTTATTCCCGCCGGAGAACTTCCAATCGAACGGCGAGGTCGACAACGTGTAGATCAAGCATGCGTGATTCCTGAGGTCCTCCGGCGTCTTGGGCGTGCCCATGCGCTTGAGGTAGCTCGGCGCCGCGCACACCGACCGCGTGATGCCGCCCACCCGCCGGGCGATCAGGCTTGAATCCGGCAGGTTGGTGCGGATGCGCAAGGCGACATCGAACCCCTCCTCGATCAGATCGACGAACCGGTCATTGAGCTCGACCTGAATTTCGAGCTTGGGATAGCGTTGCGCTATGGCGCAGATCACAGGGCCGAGCACGGCGTTGCCGAAGTTGATCGGCGCGCTGACGCGCAGGCGCCCGCTCGGCTCGGCCTGCGAATTGCGCACCTCCGCCTCGACCTCGCTCAGCTCGTCGAGCAGGCGGACGCAATTCTCGAAATAGCGCCGGCCGGCATCGGTCGCGTTGAGGCGCCGGGTCGTGCGCTGCAGCAGCCCGGTCCCGAAATGCGCCTCTAGCTCCGCCACCTGCTTGGAAACCGCCGCTTTCGAGAGGCCGAGCTTGCGCGCGGCGGCCGAGAAACCGCCGGTTTCAACCACCGTGCGGAAGGTGCGCATGGCACCGAGGCGATCCATCAGACGCGATCCCAAATCTGCATTGTCTACCAAAAGCGAACAATCCGATCGCGAGCATGCGGATACTCAGCGCGCCGCGCAAGGCCATATCTTCGCCTCACCATTCAAATGAGCGAGGCGCGCGATGACGAAGGTTCTGGTGCTCTATTATTCGAGTTACGGCCATCTGGAGACGATGGCGGGCGCGGTCGCGGACGGCGCGAAGTCGGTGTCCGGCGTTCAGGTGGACATCAAGCGCGTGCCGGAGCTGGTGCCGGAGGAGACCGCAAAGAAGTCCGGCCTGAAGCTGGACCAGGCGGCGCCGGTCGCGACCGTCGATGACCTCGCCAACTACGATGCCATCATCTTCGGCGCGCCGACCCGCTTCGGCATGATGGCGGCGCAGATGCGCAACTTCCTCGACCAGACCGGCAGTCTCTGGGTCAAGGGTGCGCTGATCGGCAAGATCGGCAGCGTCTTCACCTCGAGCGCGACCCAGCATGGCGGCCAGGAGAGCACCATCCTCTCCTTCCACACCACGTTGCTGCACCAGGGCATGGTGATCGCCGGCGTGCCTTATTCCTGCAAGGCGCAGATGCGGATCGACGAGATCACGGGCGGCTCGCCCTACGGCGCCAGCACCATCGCCGGCGGCGACGGTAGCCGCAAGCCGAGCGAGAACGAGCTGTCCATCGCCCGCTTCCAGGGCGAGCACGTAGCGAAGATCGCCGCGAAGCTGAGCGGTAGCGCCTAGACCGCGGCGTAGGCCTTCCTGAATGCGCTGATCAGCAGTTCGATGTCGCGGCGCGCCTGCTCGATGGGAGTCGAGACGGGCGCGTCGCCGCAGGCCGCGGCGT
>DASYRS010000395.1:0-2885 GCA_036004205.1 Dongiaceae bacterium | reverse complement strand
ATGGATCGGTATCCTCCGATCTTATTAACACCGACCCGCAGTCTAGTTCATCTGGCCGCTGAAAAAAGGCGGAATTCCCAAGGCTCGGGCGCGCCTCAGCCGGCCAGTAGCGGCAGCGCCTCATCCAGCACGCGCGCATCGCCGACGGCGACGACCCGGTCGCCGGAGCCCATTTTGAGGCCGTTTCCGTGCCAATCGGTGATCCTGCCGCCGGCACCTTCGAGGATCGGCGTCAACGCGAGATAGTCGTATTCCACCAGGCTGCATTCGATCACGATGTCGAGAAAGCCGGTCGCCACCATGCCGTACTGATAGCAATCGCCGCCGAAGGTGGTGGAGCGCGCCTTGGCCTGCACGGACTCGAACTTCTGGCGCTTCTCCGGCGTGTCGAACATCAGCGGGATCGAGGCGGACAGGTAAGCCTCGCTCAGCTTGCCGCAGGCGCGCGACCGTACCGGCTCGCCATTCAGCGTCGTCGGCATTCCAACCGCGCCGATCCAGCGGTCATTCAGCACCGGCATGTCGATGACGCCCAGCAAAGGCGCACCGTTGCGGGTCAGGGCGATCAGCGTGCCGAAGGTCGGGCGTCCAGTGACGAAGGCGCGCGTGCCGTCGAGCGGGTCCAGCACCCAGACATATTCGGCGTTCTCGCGCTCCTTGCCGAATTCCTCGCCGAAAATGCCGTGCTCGGGAAAGGTCGCGCTGATCAGCGCGCGGATCGCGGCCTCGGCCTCGCGGTCGGCCTGGGTCACCGGGGAAGCGTCCGACTTGATGTCGACGTCGAGCTTGCGCCGGTAATAGGAGCGCAGGATCGGCCGGCTGGCATCGGCCAGCCGGCTCGCGAGATCGATAAAGTCCTGTCGAACCTGGCTCAAGTCTATTGCGGCAGCGGGACGGGCGAATCGCTCTGGTCGCGCAGCCAGCGCAGCAGCGCCGCACGGTCCTCCGCCTTCGGCAGGCCGGGGAAGCTCATCTTGGTGCCCGGCGCATAGTCCTTCGGCTTGGTCAGGAAGTGGTCCAGATCCTCGAAGGTCCAGGGCTTGCCGGCGAAACCCTTCATCGCATCGGAATAGGCGAAGTCGGCGACCTCGGCGTGATTGCGCCCGATGACGCCCCACAGATGCGGGCCGACCTTGTTCTTCTGCGCCTGGGTCAAGTCGTGGCAGGCCTTGCACTTGGCGGCGATCTTCTCGCCCTTGGCCGGATCGGCGCTGGCGATCATGGCGACGGCGTTGTCGCCGCCGGCCGGCGCTGCTGCTGCCGTCTGCTCGCCTTCGGCCGGGGCCGGCGCTGCGCCCGCGGCGCCTTCGGCAGGGGCTGCGCCTTCAGCGGGGGCGGCACCTTCGGCCGGCGCTTCCTGCTTGAGCGCGGCCTCTTCGGCGGCGATCTCATCCGGCGTCGGCAGCGGCGCCGGGCTGGCGGATTGCTTGTCCAGCCAGGCCAGCAGGTCGGCGCGGTCCTGCACCTTCGGCAGGCCGGGGAAGCTCATCTTGGTGCCCGGCACGAATGTCTTCGGGCTCGCCAGGAAGTGGTTGAGGTCGGCGAAGGTCCAGGGCTTGCCGTGCGTCTTCATGGCGTCGGAATAGGCGAAGCCCTCATGCGTCCCGGCCGTGCGGCCGATCACGCCATAGAGGCCCGGTCCCACCTTGTTCGTGCCGGCGGCGTCGAAGGAATGGCAGGTCTGGCACTTCTTGGCGATGGTCTCGCCCTTGGCGGCATCGGCCTTGGCGATGAGGCCAAGGACCGGCTCGAGCGGCGCGGGCTTGGCGCCGGGTGCCGCGCCGCCTTCGGCGCCACCCTCAGCGCCGCCTTCGTGCGCGGCCTCCGCCGCGTGATGCGGCTTGTAGATGAAGTCGGTGAGGATACCGACGCTCAAGGTGATCATGCCGCCCACCAAGATGGCGGCGGCGATCTTGTTGCCTTCCAATGACGACATCACTCAACCCTTCGCTCGAACGGCGTCCGGATCGTCCATGGCGGTGACCGCCGGACGAGATTCTCCCTAATCGCGCTTGCCCCGGACTTAAGGTACTCTCGAAACCCCCGGCCCCCATCGCTGAACGGGGCCGATTTCGGGCGGGAATTTAACGGCTTTGCCTTGGCCTGTCCAATGTGGGTTGCGGGTGCGCGCTCCGCCGGATCGGCGCGGATTTCCGTAAGCATTCCCGGTGCTTGAGCCGCCCGGCGGGGGCGTTTCGAGCGGCATAATGTCGCGCCTTGCCAAGGCGGGACGAAACAAGCGATGACAGGGGCTGACGCCGCCTTCGAACAGGGTCTCCATGGCACGCCCGCGATCGCCCATCATCCTCATCCCGGCGCGGATGAAGTCAGTCCGCCTGCCGGGCAAGCCGCTGGCCGACATTTGCGGCCAGCCGATGATCGTGCAGGTCTGGCGCCGGGCGGTGGAAGCGGGGCTGGGCCCGGTGTGCGTCGCGGCGGCCGAGCCGGAGATCGCCGAGGCGGTGACCAAGGCCGGCGGCACCGCGGTGCTGACCGATCCCGGTCATCCCTCCGGCTCCGACCGCATCTTCGAAGCGCTGCGCAAGGTAGACCCCGATGGCCGGCACGATGCCATCGTCAATCTGCAGGGCGACCTGCCAACCATCGATCCCGGCATGATCCGGCGCGTGGTCGATCCGCTGGAGGACGAAGCGGTCGACATCGCGACCCTGGCGGTCGAGATCGCGCGCGATGCGGAACGCACCGACCCCAATGTCGTGAAAGCAGTGGCGGCGTTCGATGGTGGCAAGCCGATCGCGCGCGCGCTCTATTTCAGCCGCGCCACCGTCCCGGCGAACGAAGGCGCGCATTATCATCACATCGGCATCTATGCGTACCGCCGCGCGGCGCTGGAGCGGTTCGTCGCGCTGCCGCCGGGCCTGCTG
>DASYRS010000394.1:0-2101 GCA_036004205.1 Dongiaceae bacterium | reverse complement strand
CAGATCCCCGGCTTCACTCCGATGCCGGGCATTCCCGCGCTTGGGGCGGCCGCGGCGTGAGGAGTCGTCCCAAATGAGAAGCATCCATCGTGGATCGCACGAAGAGCCCCTTCCCCCCTTGTGGGGGAAGGTTGGGATGGGGGGTGCCGCCGCACGATCGTCGACGAGCATGCTTGGCAACGCCTCGCGTGGTAGCGAACGCTTCTTGGTGCGTCTGGCCCGGCGTTCGTGCGGCGGCACCCCCCATCCAGCTGCGCCTAAGCTCACTTCGTTCGCTAAGGCTTCGCATCCTTCCCCCACAAGGGGGGAAGAGAGGACTGCACCGCGTTCGGCACGTAGGGGCCCGCATGCTCCGGCTTGAGCCGCGCGGCCAGCGCTCGCGCCTGTGGACCTATGCCTCGCCGCTGCTGGCGCTGGCGCTGACGGTCGTCACGTCGGCGATCATCTTTTCGGTGCTGGGCAAGGACCCGCTGGAATCGCTTTACGTGTTCCTGGTTTCGCCGCTGACCAGCGCGACCGGCCTGCCGGAATTGTTCGTGAAAGCCGCGCCGCTGATCCTGATCGGCGTCGGCCTGTCGCTCGGCTTTCGCGCCAATGTGTGGAACATCGGCGCCGAGGGACAATATACGCTGGGCGCGATCTTCGCCGGCGGCTTGGCGCTGCGCTTTCCGGAAGCGCCGGCGTTCGTGCTGATCCCCGCGATGATGGTTCTGGGTGTCATCGGCGGCATGAGTTGGGCCGCCATTCCGGCCTATTTGCGCGTGCGCTGGAACGCCAACGAAATCCTGACCAGCCTGATGCTGACCTATGTCGCGCAACTGTTGCTGATCTATCTAGTGACCGGCCCGTGGCGCGATCCGGAGGGATACGGGTTTCCGCAGACCGCCTTGTTCTCGGCATCCGCGACACCGCCGATTTTGGTCGAAGGCACGCGCGTGCATCTGGGGGTCCTGGTCGCGTTCCTCGTTGCGATCGTCGGCTGGGTCGTGTTGACGCGCTCGGTCATCGGGTTCCAGTTGCGCGTGCTGGGCCAGGCGCCGCGGGCGGCCCGCTTCGCCGGCTTCAGCCAGGATAAATTGATCTGGCTGTCGCTGATGGCGGGCGGCGGTCTAGCGGGCCTCGCCGGCATGTTCGAAGCGGCGGGGCCGATCGGGCAACTGACGCCTGCGATCTCGCCGGGCTACGGCTTCACCGCCATCATCGTCGCCTTCCTGGGGCGGCTGCATCCGATCGGCGTCATCTTCGGCGGCCTCATTCTCGCGCTGTCGTATCTGGGCGGCGAGGCGGCGCAGATCGACCTTGGCATGCCGAACGCCGTCACCGGCATCTTCCAGGGCGTGCTGCTGTTCTTCCTGCTGGCTTGCGACGTGCTGATCCTCTATCGGCTGCGAGCACCTCGCCCGAGCGTGGCGGGAGGGGCGTGATGGATCAGGCCATCATCGTCAGCTTCGTCCTCAGCGTCATGACCGCCTCGACGCCGCTGCTGCTGGCGGCGACCGGCGAGCTGGTGACGGAGAAATCCGGCGTCCTCAATCTCGGCGTGGAAGGCATGATGCTGGTCGGCGCCATCGTCGGGTTCGCGACGACGGTCCATACCGGCAGCGCCTTGCTCGGTGTTCTGCTGGCTGTGCTGGCGGGCATGGCGATGGCGTTGATCTTCGCCATCCTCACCTTGACCTTCCTCGCCAACCAGGTGGCGACGGGCCTTGCTCTCACGATCTTCGGGACGGGGCTCAGCGCCCTGGTCGGCTCCTCCTATGTGGGAACCGCGGTGGCGGCGCTGCCGAAGCTGCATCTGCCGGCGTTGAGCGGCATTCCGCTGATCGGCCCCATCCTGTTCGGGCAGGACGCGCTGGTGTATCTCTCGCTGGTCGCCGTCATCGGCATCGCCTGGTTTCTGCGCCGCAGCCATCGCGGGCTGGTGCTGCGGGCGGTCGGTGATTCGCACGATGCCGCCCATGCCATCGGCTATCCGGTGATCCTGATCCGCTATGCCGCGACCCTGTTCGGCGGGGCGATGTGCGGGTTGGCCGGCGCCTACATGTCGCTCGCCTATTCCACGAGCTGGGCGGAGAACATGACGGCGGGGCGTGGCTGGATC
>DASYRS010000393.1:0-5173 GCA_036004205.1 Dongiaceae bacterium | reverse complement strand
TCGGGTTCGCGGTCGTGGAGAACCAGGGCTATGCGACGGTGTTCGATAAGTTCGCGATCCTGATCGCGTTCGGCCGCGGATTCCTCGCGACGCTCACGCACACCTTGCTGGCGATGGTCTTCGGCGGGTTCCTGATGCGCTTCGTCGCGCAAGGCTGGCGGCACTGGCATCTGCCGGTGATCGGCTATCTGGTCGCCGCGGGCTGCCATGCGCTCTATGACGCCGGCATGCTGCCGATCCTCAGCGAGTATCTGAAGACCAACACGGTCGATCCCTTCACCGTGCTCTTCGCGCTGCCGGTCGTGGTGGGCGGGATCGCCCTGGTGCTGGTCGCCGGCCTCTGGTCGTTGCGCCACGCCATCCGGCGCGCCGCCTGCGACGACCTCGTCACCACCGAGGCGCGGCACCAGGCGGTGGTCCGCCGCTGGCGCTGGACCAGCAACGCGCTGCTGCTGATCGGCGGCGTCGGCCTGATTGCCGCAATCGCCTATGCCGTGCTGGCGGAATCGCCGCAGACGGAGACCCCCGACCTGCGGAACGCGCTGATCGCCGCGATCGGCTTCGGCTCGGCTGTCTTCGCGCTCATCCTGAGCTGGGTGTCGCGGCAGAAAAGATGAGTATCAGCGCTCGACGCGCTGACACGAGTTCAGTGCTTCGGCCGCGCTGCGGAGCGCGGCGGCACGGCCCAAGCGTGCACCCGATGGCCCCACCTTATGCGCGCGATCGGACGGCGTGGATGATTGCCGCCGTGATGCGTGGAAAGCGGGGCGCCACGGCCGGCGGGACAAACCAAGCCGCCATCACTCGGCCGTCGCGAAAAGGTCGCTGATTGCATGTGTCCTGCCCGCCGTCAGCTTTTCAGATCGACGGTTCCCGGCGCGTTCAAGGCGCGCCATGCGGCGAATTCGTCGTATGCCGCATTGTGGGCGGCATCCACGGCGAGAGCCGCCTCAAGCTGCTGCGGATCGATGACCGCGACCTGCAGAACGCCGCCGGCGCCGCGCGAGGCGGCGTCCAGCTGCATCATGGTCGCCATCCGGCGATAGGCCGGAAAGGACACGCCCTCCAGCAGCTCTTCGTCGGTCTCGACCGAATACGACCCGGCCGGCTGCTCGCCATCGAAGCCGCTGAGGCTGAAAGGTCGCGTAAAGGTGACCGTCTTCTTGGTCGTGCGGGTCGTCATGGGGGCGCCTCCGGAAGAAGTGGGGGAAACCTCCCCTACGGGTTGCGGCCTAGGACTGCTTTTCCGGCGCGGCTTCGGGCGCGGACTTGGCAGGCTGCGTCACGGGCTCGGCCGCCGGAGTGGCCTTCTCGTCGACCTGGGTTTCCGGGGTGGGGATGGTGGACGTCTTGGGATCTGTCATGGGGAATATGCCTTTCAATATCACGGCAATATTTTACCGAGATCTATTAGATCATGCCCAGGCCTTTATTTTACAATGATTATACTGATTCCGGCTCGAATAAATAATTCGCGGGTATAAATGCCGCAGTTTTCAGTATTATCGCGGCACTCCGCTGCGCGCGACCGGCAGCGGGACCCACCCCGCCTCTACCCTAGTTCGAACCAGCCGACGACTTCTGACGAGCCTTCAACCGGCTCTCTTTCTTGAGTGGCCTGGAAACCGGGCACACCTCCTGAACAAATCCGTTCAACGTATTGACCAGGCTCTCGCGCACCAGGCTGTAGCGGATGAACTGGCCCTGCCGCTCGCTCCCGATGAGGCCGGCATTTTCGAGAATGCTGAGATGCTTCGAGATCGAAGGCTTGGAGATCTCGAACCGCTCGGCGATCTCGCCCGCCGTCAGGTCCGTCGCCGACAGATAGGCGAGTATCTTGCGCCTGATCTGCGATGACAGGGCCTCGAAGATCTTGTCCATTCCGTGCTTCCCTTAACTATATTTAGCTGAATGACTAAATATCTAACTCTCGATAACCTAACATTTAGCCATCTAGCTAACTAGTGAACTGCTTAGCATCGGAACGGAGGGAAAGCAATGATGCTCGCCACTTATGGAATCTACGTCGGGGTCAGCCTCGCCATCACAGTCTGGGTCGGCCGCAGCCTGAATCGGAACGGGCGGGTATTTCTGGTCGAGAACTTCGAGGGCAACGCGGCGCTCGCCGATTCGATCAACCACCTGCTCCTGGTCGGCTTCTATCTGGTCAACATCGGCTTCGTGACGCTGGCGCTGCGCTACGGCACAAAGCCGACGGATGCGGTCGAGGCGATCGAGTTCCTGAGCACCAAGATCGGTTTGGCGGTGGTCGTGCTCGGCGCGATGCACTTCTTCAATATGATGATGCTGGTCAAGTTCCGGAAGTCACGGTTGCTGCGCACGATCGCTTCCGCCGCCTGATCTCGCCTGCGCACCGGCACAGCGCGCCGCGCTCGGACATGGAGCGCCGCGCGTTGTGCGGTCCCTCTACGCAACACGCCGCTCGCCGTGATCGCCTAATCGGACGCCTTCTCGAGCACGTGGCCTTGCCGCGCGCCGACGGGCGGCAGCGCTTCGATGTCGACGGTGATCATCAGTTCATAGTCCTCGACCGCCAGGCACCGGTCGATGGTGCGCCCATCGTCCGACAGCGGGCAGATCACGGACTCCACCCACATGGGGCTGCGGCTATCCTCGATCCAATCGGTGATGCCGTAGGCCGGCTGACGCGCATCGACGACCGCGCGGTAGTACTCGGTCCAGTCGCGGCCTTCGTCATCGAAGATCAGCTCGTCCGCATAGCGGTTGGTGAAGTCGGCCCGCGCCCAGCGCACGATCTCGGTTCCCACCAACCGATAGAGCACACGGAACGGATGATATGAAATGGCAGTGATCATCACATGCGGCAGCGCCGCCTTGATCTCCGCCGGATCGATGTCCGCGCGCGTCGGAAATTCCCGGCCACGGCGCAGGCTGTGCCAGTAGCGCAGCACCTGCGCGATCCTCGGTGAGCGAGTGCGCGCCAGCACGTCGTCCAGCTCGCGATCGGGATCGAAGACAAAGAACGTGTCGCGGGCGATGTGCCATTGCGAGTCCATCGCACGACGATAAGCAAAGGACCTTAAGCGGACTTTACGAATGCGAGCGACGAGAGGCGCTTAGGACGCGATGCCGCAGACCGTGCGGGCTAGGCCGAATGGCTGATCGATGCCAGTCAGCGCGGCTTGAGTAGCCGGTAGGCACGCCGGCACATCCAGAGGCAGCAAACGCCAATGGCGAGGAAGCAGGCTCCGAGGCCCCCGGCGAGCCACCAATCCCAATGTACGGTTCCCATCATCACGCTCAAGTAGCCGAGGGCGATCGCAAGCAGCAGCAGGAGAGCGCTCGCGCAAAACCAAACGATGAGGAGCAGCTTTTTCATGCGTCAGGATGCCTGCTGGGTGGCGCGCGCCAAATGCCTCCCATCGATCACCGCCTCATGTCCCGCTATTCACCAGCCGCGCGAAGGGGGCAAGGCGCGCCCGGGGAACGCTCGCTCCAGGATCATGAACAGCGCCGCGACCAGGAAAATGAATAGCAGCGGGAACCACGATTCCCCCTGCGATCCACGCCGCCTAAGGGAACCACCGGAAGATGAACAAGTGGTGGAGAATTGGTAGCGCCGGGCGGATTTGAACCACCGACCAAGGGATTATGATTCCCCTGCTCTACCGCTGAGCTACGGCGCCACCTTAGGGCCGGCGTGGGTGCCGGCCGGAATGCGGAGGCAAGCGTATAGCGGGGGCCGTCCGCCCCGTCAAGGATAGCGCAAGCCTTTGATCCCTCGCGCTAATCCGCGAACATGGAGGTCAGTTTCAGGGCCACGCCCATGCTGCCCTCGACCTTCAGCTTGCCGGTCATGTAGGCCAGCGTCGGATCGAGCCCGCCCGCCATCAGCTTCTTCAGGTTCTCGGACGAGATCTTGATGGTGGTGGTGGCATCCGCCTTGTCCTCGTTGTCGATCGCCGGCGGATGCTCGGTCCCGTCCCAGAAGATGATGCCCTCGTCATCGCCCAGGATGAACTTCACCTTGTAGCCGAGCTTCACGTTCTGTCCCGCGCGCTTGCGCAGCTCTTCGGTCAGTTCGGTTAGGTCCATAGCGTTTCCCCTACGCTGCCTGTGCCGCACGCTCGCGCTGGATCCAGCCGCCGCCGAGCACGCGGCTGCCGGAATAGAACACGCAGGCCTGGCCGGGCGCGACGCCGAACTGCGGCTCGACCAACTCCACGCGCGCGCCACCGCCGGGCAACAGCGAGAGGATCGCCGGCTTGGGCTCGGTCATCGAGCGCAGCTTGACCTCGATCTCGACATTCTCGGTCGGCTCGCCGGCGCCGCCCAGCCAGTTCACTTCGCGCAAGGTGATGCTCGACTTCGCCAGCGCCGCCTTGGGCCCGACGAACACGCGCCGCGTCTCCGGCTCCAGCCGCACGACATAAAGCGGCTGGCCGTTCTCGTTGAGATCGCCGAGGCCGAGGCCCTTGCGCTGGCCGACGGTGAAATTGATCAGGCCGTCGTGCCGGCCCAGCACGCGGCCATCCATGTGCACCAGCTCGCCCGGCTCCGCCGCGCCGGGGCGCAGGCGCTCCACCACCTTGGCGTAGCCGCCGGTCGGCACGAAGCAGATGTCCTGGCTGTCCGGCTTGTCGGCCACCGCCAGCTCGAACTCGGCGGCGATGGCGCGGGTCTCGGTCTTGGGCAGGTCGCCCAGCGGGAAACGCAGGAAATCAAGCTGCTCCGGCGTCGTGGCGAACAGAAAATAGCTCTGGTCGCGCCTGGGGTCGGCGCCGCGATGCAATTCCGCGCCGCGCGATCCGACGACGCGCTTGACGTAGTGACCGGTCGCCAGCGCTTCGGCGCCCAGCTCGCGCGACTGCGCCAGCAGATCGCGGAACTTGACCCGCTGGTTGCAGCGCACGCAGGGGATCGGTGTCTCGCCCGCCAGGTACGAATCCGCGAAATCCTGCATCACCGCGTCGGAGAAGCGGTTCTCGTAGTCCAGCACGTAATGCGGGATGCCGATCTTGTCGGCCGCCATCCGCGCGTCATAGATGTCCTGGCCGGCGCAGCAGGCGCCCTTCTTGCCGACCGTCAGGCCGTGGTCGTAGAGCTGCAGCGTGATGCCGACCACGTCATAGCCCGCGCGCTTCAGCAACGCGGCCGTGACCGTGCTGTCGACGCCGCCCGACATGGCGAC
>DASYRS010000392.1:0-19636 GCA_036004205.1 Dongiaceae bacterium | reverse complement strand
CGGCGTCACGTCGTATTCGATGCCGAGCTCGTCCAGCCGCCGCATCTGCTCGGCGATCGCGCCGTAGATCGAGGGATCGCCGGAATGGACGCGCGCGACCGGCTTGCCCGCCGCGATCGCGTCCTTCATGTGTGCGACGATCTCGTCGAGAGTCAGCGGCGCGGTGTCGATCACCAGCGCATCCTTTTGCGCCATCGCGACGACGGCCGGCGGTACCAGCGAGCCGGCATAGAGTACCACCGGCGCCTCCTCGATCAGGCGCTTGCCGCGCACGGTGATCAGCTCCGGATCGCCCGGCCCCGCGCCGATGAAATGCACGATGCTCATGCTGCGCCCTTCCCTGCGTCCATCTTCTTGGCATAGCCGCGTGGGGTATAGACCCAGACGCCGCCATCGGGCCGCGGCACGGCGCGCGTCGCGCTCGATCCCACGATCACCAGGGTCAGCATGTCGACATCCTCGACCGCGAGATCGTTGAGCGCGACGACCGTGACGCTTTCGCCATCGCGGCCGAGATTGCGCGCCAGCACCACCGGCGTCTCCGCCGGCCGATAGCGCAGCAGGATCTCCTTCGCCGCCGCCAATTGCGTGCGGCGGCGCTGCGACACCGGATTGTAGAACGCCACCACGAAATCGCCGGCCGCGGCGGTCAGCAGGCGCTGCTCGATCGCCTCCCACGGCGTCAGCAGGTCGCTCAAGGAGATGGCGCAGAAATCGTGGCCCAGCGGAGCGCCGATGCGCGCCGCCGCGGTCTGCATCGCGGAGACACCGGGCAGGCCGGTGATCTCGATGCGCGCCCAGTCGGCGTTGCCCTCGCGCTCGATCAGCTCGAACACCAGCGCCGCCATGGCATAGATGCCGGCATCGCCCGAACAGACCAGCGCCACGTCGCGCCCCTGCGCGCCAAGGCCGAGGGCGATGCGCACGCGCATCTCCTCCTCGCCCAGCTCATAGCCATGCCGCGCCTTGTGATCGGCCAGCGGCCCCAGCAGATCGAGATAGAGCTTGTAGCCGACCAGGTCGGTGGCTTTGCCGATCGCGGCATCGACCTCGCGGGTGCGTGCTTCCGGCGCGCCGGGGCCGATGCCGACGATGGCGAGCGAGCCGCGTGCGCGGCCGACGATCCTCGGATCGACGATGTCGGATGAGCGCGCCAGGGCGCAGGTCGCCCGCTGCGAGCGCTGCTTGGGCAGGATCAATTCGCCGTCCGCACCGACGCCGGCCAGCGCGGCGCCTTCGGCGACGCCATGGCAGCCGGTCTCGCGATAGACCAGGTCGGACGGGTTCTTGAGCCGCGGCGTCTCCTGCTCCAGCCGCGCCGCCTCGAAGAAGCGCGCCGGCACGCCGAGCCGCCGCGCCACGGCATGGATGGCGGGCTCGGCGGCTTTCAGCGCGATGGAGGCGACGCAGGCGATCGCCTCCACCGCGATGTTGGCCTCGGTCAGCGAGTCCTCGACCAGGTGCCAGATTTCCTCTTCATCCGCCAGGCGCTCGCAACCGATGCCGAGCACGATGGTCTGCGGCGCATAGACCAGGTCGGCCTCCGCATCGGCACGGTCGCTGATCAGGATGGCGATCGGCGCATCTTCGGCCTGCGGCAATTCCAGCAGCCAATCCGGCGACGGCCCCTGCTCCACGACGATGCGCGCCGGCGCGCCCGCCAGCAATTCCGCCGCCACGCGCTTGTAGCCGGCCCCGGCACGCAGGCACCACCCCGGCGGCGGCGCATCGAGCGGCACGCGCAGCATCACGTCGCTCGCCGTGGTAACGGCGGCGACGCCGCCTAGCGCCTGCGCCAGCCGAACCGCCAGCGCGTTGGCGCCGTGATGGCCGCCGAGCAGCGGCACGATGACGGAGGCATCCTCCGCCACCGCCAGCACGGGCGGATCGCTCTCCTTCGAAATCAAGAACGGCGCGAGAGTGCGGATCAGGATCCCGGTCGCGCAGATGCCGACGATCGGGCGGCCGGCCGTGAAGGCGTCGTGCAGGATGGCGGAGACGTTGCTGAAGAAGCGGTCGCATTCGGCCACGCGGCCTTCGAGTGCCAGAACTTCGCCGCCGCGCAGGATCGCCTGGATGCGGCGCGCCAGCGCGGCGCCTCCTTCCGACAGGGCGATGATGGCGGGATCGTCG
The DNA here is from genome assembly GCA_036004205.1 of Dongiaceae bacterium. GTDB lineage: Bacteria > Pseudomonadota > Alphaproteobacteria > Dongiales > Dongiaceae > Dongia_A. The sequence goes on along the minus strand of DASYRS010000392.1, from coordinate 17,503 downwards.
CGCAGCTCGCTCATTTCCACGCATCCCCGCGTCGGTGCACCAGCAGCATGGAGAAATAGGGCGCTTGCTCCGCCCCGACCTCGTGCAGGGGCAGCACGCGCTCGCTCGGCAGCGTCGCATGCTCCACATAGCGCGTGCAATCGGCCAGCTTCAGCTCGGTCAGCACCTTGCGGACCTTGGCGAAGTGGCGGCCGACCTTGATGATGGCGGCGGCTTCGATCCCGGCCAGGCGGCGGCGCAATTCTTCCTCCGGCAAAGGCGCTGGAATGACCGTCAGCACATCGTTGCGCGCGGCCAGGGCCCCGCGCGTCGCCGTCGCGCAGGCCATCAGGGAGGAAACGCCCGGCACGACTTCGACGCGGCAGCGGTCGGCGAGCCGCGCGAACAGATACATGAAGGAGCCGTAGAAGAACGGATCGCCCTCGCACAGCACCGTCACCTGCTTGCCGCTTTTCGCCGCTTGGGCGATGGTGCGTGCCGCCTGGTCATAGACGTCGTCCTTGGGAAACCGCCCGTCGCCGATATTCATGCGGATCGCCAGCTCTTCCGTCCCGGCGGGAATGTGGGGCGCCGCGATCTGGCGCGCGAAGCTCGGCCCCTCCTCCGGCGCCGGATAGGCGATCAGGTCGGCGGAGCGGATCAGGCGCGCGGCCTTCAAGGTCAGCAGCTCCGGATCGCCCGGCCCCACTCCAACGCCGTAGACGATGCCGGTCATCTCTTATCCACCCAATATTGCGTCACCGGCATCAAGGGGCGCCAGCCATGCAGGTCGCCCACCGGCGCGAGGCGCGCGACCGAGAGCCGCGTCATCTCTCCGCCCAACTTGCCGCGCCAGGCGAATAATTGCGCTTCGCCCTCGGCTGTCACCGCATTGGCGACCAGCCGGCCGCCGGTCTTCAGCCGCTCCCAGGCGCTTTCGACCAATCCGGAATCACCGAGACCGCCGCCGATGAAAATCGCATCGGGATCGGCGAGACCGTCGTAGGCTTGCGGCGCGGTCCCCTTCACGAGCTTCAGATGCGGCACGCCCAATGCCGCCGCGTTGGCTTCGATCAAGGCTTGCCGCGCCTCGTCCGCCTCGATCGCGATGGCCGAGAGCGAGCGGTGCGTGCGCAGCCATTCGATCGCGATCGAGCCGCAGCCGGCGCCGACATCCCACAGCAACTGGCCCGGCAACGGCCGCAGGGCCGACAGCGTCGCCGCGCGGATCTCGCGCTTGGTCAACTGGCCGTCATGCTGGAAAGCGTCATCGGGCAAGCCCGATGACAGCGACAAGAGTCGCGCGACGTCCGCTGCACGACAGAGCACAGCCAGGGTGTTGAGATCGGCGGCGCGCCGATGTTGCCATTCATCGGCACGGCCGGCATAGACGCGTTCGCGCGCGCCGCCCATATGCTCCAGCACCGTGATCTCGCTCGCGCCATAGCCAAGCTCGCCCAGGCGCCGCGCGACTTCGGCCGGCGATGTGCCGTCATGCGACAGCAGCAGCAGCTTGCGGCCCGGCGCCACCGCGCCGGCCAGCAGATCGAGCGGGCGGCCGTGGATTGTGAGGCACTCGGCATCCGCCAGCGGCCAGCGCATACGGGCGGCGGCGAGCGAGAAGGCGGAGATGTGCGGATAGACCGCCATCTCCTCCGCCGGCACGCGCTTGGCGAGTGAAACGCCGATCCCGAAATGCATTGGATCGCCGGTCGCCAGCACCACCACCGGCCGGCCGCGCCGCGACCAGATGTCATCGAGCGTCAGCGACAACGGCGAGGCCCAGCTCTTCTTTTCGGCGCGCGCATGCGTTGCCATCGCAAGGTGGCGCTCGCCGCCGACGATCAGTTCCGCGCGCTCGATCAGGTCCTGCAGCGCGCGCGGCAACGCCTCCAGCCCGTCTTCGCCGATGCCGATGACGTTGAGCCAGACACTCATGCCGCTGCTCCCGGCTTGTCGTCGGCAAGCGCATTGATGGCAGCCGCCGCGATCGCGCTGCCGCCACGCCGACCGCGCAGCGCGAGGTATGGAATGCCGAGATCGGCGTCTGTCAGCGCCTGCTTGGATTCCGCCGCGCCGACGAAGCCGACCGGAAAAGCGAAGATCACCGCCGGACGCGGGCCGCCGGCTTCGATCACATCCAGCAGATGGAACAAGGCGGTGGGCGCGTTGCCGATGGCGACGATGGCGCCCGCCAGCCGGCCGCGCCACAGCTCGACCGCGGCGGCGGAGCGCGTGGTGCCGAGCCGGCTCGCCGTTTCCGCGACCTCATCTTCCGCGATGACGCAGACGATCTCGCTCTTCGGGAAGCGCCCGCGGATGATGCCGGAGGCGACCATCTGCGCGTCGGCCAGGATCGGGCTGCCGGCCGCCAGCGCCGCGCATGCAGCGGCGACCGGATCGCCGCCCCAGGCCAGATCGTCGACCAAATCGGTCATGCCGCAGGCGTGGATCATGCGCCGCGCCACCGCGCGCAACGAGGCCGGCAATACGCCGAGCCGCGCCTCCGCCTCGATGGTCGCGAACGAGCGCCGATAGATCTCCGCCGGGTCCTTGACATAGTTGCGGGGCATGGGAGTGGGCGCGCTCCCCTCTAATCTGACGGAAGGGTGGGCGTAGTCATTGTCATAGCCGCTCCGGATCGCGCTTGCCTGGACCGTGCGGGTGGTCCGGGAAGGGCGGTGGGAAATGCGTGTGGGTGTGGCCATGGTCGTGATCGTGCGCGTGATCATGCCCGTGATCGTGGTCGTGATGGTGATGATCGTGGTCGTGATGGTGGCCATCGTGATCATGGTGATGATGGCCATGATCGTGCCCGTGGTCATGCGCCGCGCCGGTGCCGATCCCTTCCACGTGGTGATGGTGGCTTTCCTGGACGCGGCCGACCTCGGCCTCGTAGCCGATCGCCTGCTCGCGGTATTTGCACAGCTGGCAGTTCATCCTGTTCTCGCCCGCGAGGATCTCGCGCACCCGCTCGGCGAACGCATCCAGCACCAGCGGATGGTCGTTGAGATAGCTCGCCTTCAGGAATTCGATCTCCGGATGGCGCGCCGCCATCTCGTCGGTGATGTCGTAGATGCGCTTCACCAGCACGCCGGTGAAGAGGAAATAGGGGAACACGATGATGCGCTGGTAGCCGAGCTTCACGGCATGCTCGAGGCCGGGGCCCACCAGCGGGAAGGCGACGCCGGAATAGCAGACTTCGGTCCAGCCGAAGCCCATGCCTTCCCACAGCATGCGCGCGACCTTGGCTATGTTGGAATTGGCGTCCGGGTCGGAGGTGCCGCGGCCGACGACGACCAGCAATGTTTCCGCGCGTGCCACCTTGCGGCTCACAATGCGCTCGGCCTGCTCGATCCGCTCGCGCGCGGCGCGCAGCAGCTTGAGGTCGACCGAAAGATCGCGGCCGTAGTCGATGCGGAAGCCAGGATGATCCGCCTGGTACTTGTTGAGCACGGAGGGAATGTCGTCCTTGGCATGCCCTGCCGCGAACAGCATGCCGGGAACGGCGAGGCAGCGCGTCACGCCCTGCTGACGCAAGGCATCCAGCCCATCGCGGATGATCGGCCGGGCAAACTCCAGAAACCCGTAATCGGCAGGGAATTCCGGCAGGCGCTGGGCGATGCCGCGCGCCACCGCCTGGAACTCGGTGATCGCCTCCTGGTCGCGGCTGCCATGGCCGCATACCATCACGCCGATCTTGCTCATCGCATTCCACTCCCTTCGGCGGATTGACGGCGCCCGCCAAATCGGCCAATGAACCCTGGATGTTTTTGTTCACGCGTTCCTGGACTCTGCTGCTGTCGCTCGCCCTCGACGCTGTGTTCGGCGATCCGGAGGCGTTGAATCGGCGTCATCTCCATCCCGTGCAGCTCATCGGCCGGGTGATCGCATGGGCCGATGCCCGCTTCAATCTCGAAAGCGACACGCCCGGTCGCCGCCGCAATCTCGGCGCCTGGACCACCATCGGGCTGCTGGCGGGCGCGCTGATCCTGGGCCACGTGGTCCAGGCGATCCTGCTGGCCCTGCCGTTCGGCTGGCTGGCGCTGGCATTGGTCATGTCCACCCTGATCGCGCAGAAGAGCCTCTACGACCACGTCGCCGCCGTCGCTTCGGGCCTGGAGACCGGCGGGCTCGGCGGCGGCCGGCTGGCGGTCTCGCGCATCGTCGGCCGCGATCCGGAGGCGCTGGACCAGGCCGGCGTGTCGCGCGCGGCGATCGAATCGCTGGCGGAGAATTTCTCCGACGGCGTGGTGGCGCCGGTATTCTGGGCCGCTTTGCTCGGCCTGCCCGGCCTGCTGGCCTACAAGGTCCTCAACACCGCCGACAGCATGATCGGCCACAAGACGCATCGTCATCTGCATTTCGGCTGGGCGGCGGCGCGGCTGGACGATCTGGCGAACCTGATCCCGGCGCGTTTGTCCGGCCTCATGGTGTGCGCGGCGTCCTGGCTGCTGCCCGGCGTCGATCCGCGCGGCGCCTGGCGCGCCATGCGGCGCGATGCGCGCCAGCACCGCTCGCCCAATGCCGGTTGGCCGGAGGCGGCCTTTGCCGGCGCCCTCGGCCTCGCCATCGCGGGCCCAAGGGTCTACCACGGCGAGCTGGTGGAGGATCACTGGATGAACGAAGGCGGCCGGCCGCACGCCGCCGCGCCGGACATCCGCATCGCGCTGCGGCTGTTCATCCGCGCCTGCTGCGTGCAGGCCGCGCTGCTGGTCGCGCTTATCTGGCTGTTCGGCTAGCAAGGTCCAGGATCCGTTTGGTGTCGAGATGGCGGGCCAGGTGATCGGCGAGGTCATTCAGCACCTTTTCCACCAGGGATTCGTAGGCGACGCCGCTCTCCTTGCGCGCGCGCAATGAACTCAGAAAGGCGTGGCGGAACGCATCGCCGGCGAAGAGGCCGTGCACATAGGTGCCCATGATGCGCCCGTCGGCGGAGAGCGCGCCATCCGGTCGGCCTTGAAGATCGAGCATCGGCCGCGCGCAATCCGCGCCACTGGTCTGGCCGATATGCATCTCGTAGCCGCGCACGGGCTGGCCGCTCGCGCGATCCTTGCCGGTCACTTCGACCAGCGCCTTGTCGCCGCCGAGCAGCGTTTCGACATCCAGCAGGCCGAGGCCGTCCACCGCGCCCGCCGGTCCTTCCGTTCCGTCGGGATCGTCCAGCCGCGCACCCAGCATCTGATAGCCGCCGCACAGGCCGAGCACGCGCCCGCCCCGCCGCGCATGCGCCTTGATGTCGATGTCCCAGCCGGCGGCGCGCAAGGCCTGCAGATCGCCGATGGTCGATTTCGAACCGGGCAGCAGCACGAGATCGACATCGGCGGGGAGCGGATGGCCGGGCTCGATCAACTCCACCCGCACATCCGGCTCGGCGCGCAGCGGATCGAGATCGTCGAAATTGGCAATGCGCGGCAGGCGCGGGACGACGATCTTGATCTCGCCCTCGACCCGCGCGCGATAGCCGTTCAGCGCAACCGCGTCCTCCGCCGGCAACAGGTGCGCTTGGTTGAACCATGGCACCACGCCCAGGCTCTTCAAGCCGGTCGCGCGGTCGATGGTCACGAGGCCATCCTCGAACAAGAGGGGATCGCCGCGGAACTTGTTGATGAGATAGCCCTTGATTCGTGCCGCTTCGTTCCCCGGCAGCAAAGCCATGGTACCGACGATGGACGCGATGACGCCGCCGCGATCGATGTCGCCGACCAGCAGGACCGGCACGTCCGCCGCCTCGGCAAACCCCATGTTGGCGATATCGCCGTCGCGCAGGTTGACTTCGGCCGGGCTGCCCGCGCCTTCGATCAGCACCAGGTCGGCATCCTCCGACAGGCGCGCGAAGCTGTCGAGCACGGCGGGCAGCAGCCGCGGGCGCAGCGCGCGATAGTCGCTCGCCTTCGCCTGCCCCCATACTTTCCCCTGCACGACGATCTGCGCGCCGATCTCGCTCTGCGGCTTCAGCAGCACCGGATTCATGTGCGCCGAAGGCGCGACATCGCAGGCCCGCGCCTGCAGCGCCTGAGCGCGCCCGATCTCGCCGCCCTCGGACGTCACCGCCGCGTTGTTCGACATGTTCTGCGGCTTGAACGGCCGCACCCGCCTGCCCTGCCGCGCATAGAGCCGGCACAGGCCAGCGACGATCAGCGACTTGCCGACGTCGGACCCGGTGCCTTGGAACATGATGGCGGGGACGCGCGCGTTCACGAGGCAGCACCTCGCTTCCGGCAGGCATACCCCTCATCCCAACCCTTCTCCCTCAAGGGGAGAAGGGCTTTGGAGCACGAGCCCATCAACAGCGTCCCCTCTCCCCTCGAGGGAGAGGGACAGGGTGAGGGGGCGTCGACGCAGCGCTGCGCTGTCAAAACTCAATCCCCTTCTGCGCCTTCACGCCGTCGCGGAAGGGGTGCTTCACCAGCTCCATCTCGGTCACCAGGTCGGCGATCGCAATCAGCTCGTCCTTGGCGTTGCGGCCGGTCACGATGACGTGCAGGTCCGGCCGGCGCGCATTCAGCGTCTCCACCACTTCCTCGATCGGCAGGTAGTCGTAGCGCAGCGCGATGTTGAGCTCGTCCAGCAGCACCAGCTTGATACTGGGGTCGGCCATCATTTTCTTGCCCTCTTCCCAGGCGGCGCGGGCGTGCGCGACGTCGCGCGCGCGGTCCTGCGTTTCCCAGGTGAAGCCTTCGCCCAGCGCCTTGATGGTGCAAAGCTCGGGGAACTTCTCCAGCACCCAGCGCTCGCCGGTGTCCCACTTGCCCTTGATGAACTGGATGACGCCCACCTTCATGCCGTGGCCGATGCAGCGCATGACCATGCCGAAGGCCGCCGTCGACTTGCCCTTGCCCTTGCCGGTGTGGACGATCAGCAGGCCCTTCTCGATGGTCTTGCCCGCCATCATCTTGTCGCGCGCTTCCTTGCGCTTGGCGGATTTCTCGTCGGCGCGGCGGTTGAGGTCGTCGGCGTCTTCGGTCATGAGGCTGCTCGTGTTGACAGAGGTCTGCCGGCCCAGTCATTGAGTCGGGCATGGGCGGCGTTGGATTTCGGTTTCCACAGATCGCGCTCCTGCGCTTCCAGCAGGCGCCCGGCGATCTCCTTCAGCGCGGCGGGATTGTGGCGCTCGATAAAATCGCGCACATCGTCGTCGCCGAGATAGGCGTCGAACACCAGGTCGAAATGGTGGTCGGCGACGCAGTCGGCCGTGGCGGCGAACGCGAAGAGATAATCCACGGTCGCCGCCATCTCGAACGCGCCCTTGTAACCGTGGCGCATCACGCCCTTGATCCATTTCGGGTTGACCACGCGCGCGCGCACCACCCGGGCGATCTCCTCCTCCAGGCTGCGCACCTGCGGATTTTCGGGGCGCGAATGGTCGTTGTGCCAGACCTGTGCCTTGCGGCCGGTCAGATGCTTGATGGTGGCGGCGAGCCCACCTTCGAATTGGTAGTAATCGTCGCTGTCCAGCAGATCGTGCTCGCGATTGTCCTGGTTGTGCAGCACCGCATCGACGTGGCGGAGCCGGTGCGAGAACGAAGACTGCGCCGCCTCGCCCGCCGCGCCATCGCCATAGGCATAGCCGCCCCAGGCGAGATAAGCGCGCGCAAAGTCGCCTTCGTCCGACCAACCGTTTTCGTCGATCAGCGCCTGCAGGCCAGCGCCATAGGCGCCGGGCTTGGACCCGAACACACGGAAGGCAGCCTTGCGCCGCGCGGCCTTGATCTCGACGCCTTGCGCGACCAACTCGGCGCTTTCGGCCCGCACGCGCGCGGCGATCGGGTTCAGATGCTCCGGCTCGTCCAGCTCGGCGATGGCGCGCACCGCGCTATCGAACAGATCGATCTGCGCCGGGAAGGCGTCGCGGAAGAAGCCGGAGACGCGCAAGGTGACGTCGACCCGTGGCCGGTCGAGCAAGCTCAGCGGCAGGATCTCGAATCCCGCCACGCGGCCCGAGGCGCCGACATCCCAGGTCGGCCGCGCACCGATCAGCGCCAAGGCCTGCGCGATGTCATCGCCGCCGGTGCGCATGTTGGCCGTCCCCCAGGCCGACAGCACCAAGGCGCGCGGCCAATTGCCATGCTCCTGCCGGTGCCGGTCGAGGATCAAGCCGGCCGATTTCCAGCCCAGCGCCCAGGCGCTCGGCGTCGGAATGGCGCGGGTGTCGACCGAATAGAAATTGCGCCCGGTGGGCAGCGCATCCAGCCGCCCGCGCGTCGGCGCGCCCGACGCGCCCGGCGCCACGAAGCGCCCGGCGAGGCCGCGCAGCAAGCCGTCCAGCTCGGCCGCGCCGCAGCGATCGATGGTGAGCGCGAGGGTCTGACGGATGAAGCCGAGCACGTCGCGCGTGCGCGTCCAGTCCGGCGAACAATCCAGCGCGTCACCAACCAGCTTCAGCGCCAGCAGTTCCAAGCGTTCGACGGTATCGCCGTTGGTCCGCCATGCATCGGCGCTGACGTCCGCCAATGCAGCGGGTCGCGGCCCGGTCCATTCATCGCCAAGCCGCGCCGACAGCGGGTCGAACTCTTCGCCCGGCATCAGATCGGCGGCCAGGGCGCGGATCAGCGATTGGTCCCTGCCCTCACCCTTGGACCGCGGCAGACGCGTCAGCGCCACCAGCAGGGCATTGCGCTCCGTGCCGGTGGGCGAGTGGCCGAAGATATGCAGCCCGTCGCGGATCTGCAGCTCTTTCAGCTCGCACAGCTGGTTGTCGAGCTTGGCGAGCGCGGTGTCGGCATCGTCGGACTTCGCGATGCCGCAATCGTCGGCAAGGCCGGAGCCCTGCGCCAGATCGAGGATGCGGTCGCGCAGGTCGGGGCAGCGGCGCGGGTCGAGCTGCGCCGCCTCGTAATACTCGTCCACCAGCAATTCGAGGTCGCGCAGCGGGCCATAGCTCTCCGCGCGCGCCAATGGCGGCGTCAGGTGATCGACGATCACTGCCGACGCCCGGCGCTTGGCCTGCGTGCCCTCGCCCGGATCGTTGACGATGAAGGGATAGAGATGCGGCAGCGGCCCCAGCGCCGCTTCGGGATAGCAGCCATCGCTCAAGGCCAGCGCCTTGCCCGGCAGCCATTCCAGATTGCCGTGCTTGCCGAAATGCACGATCGCGTCGATGCCCGCGACCTGGCGCAGATAGGTGTAGAAGGCGAGATAATTGTGCGGCGGCACCAGCTCCGGGTCGTGATACGACTTGACCGGATCGATGTTGTAGCCGCGCGCCGGCTGGATGCCGATGAAAGTATTGCCGAGTTGGATCAATGGCAGGTCGAACGCGCCGTCGACGCAGTGCGGATCGGTTTCCGCAGAGCCCCAGCGTTTGGCGATGCCGTCAGGAACTCGAGCGAAAGCCCGGTAATCTTCCCCGCTCAAGAGTAAGTCCCCGTCCCCCCTTGAGGGGGAAGGTTGGGATGGGGGGTGATGCAGCGCTGCGGCCCCGAAAGTGGCGCTCTCATGAGCGCGCGCGGCTGTCGCCGCGCCACCCCTCATCCAGCTCCGACTAGGCTCGCTGTTGCCCGCCAAGTCTTCGCATCCTTCCCCCTCAAGGGCGGAAGGGCGTTTATTTTTAGGAAGGGCGTTGGTGGGACCTTCGAGCAACCTTGCGATCAGCGCGTCGCCGTTCTCGGGAATGCCTTCGACCGCATACCCCGCTTCCTTCATCGCTTTCAGCGCCTCAACCACCCCGGCGGGCGTATCCAGCCCCACGCCATTGCCGATGCGGCCGTCGCGGTTGGGGTAGTTGGCGAGGATGATGGCGACCTTGCGCTCCGCCGCCGGCTTGCGGCGCAGCTTCACCCAGTTGCCGGCGAGGTCGGCGACGAAGGCGACGCGGCCGGGCTCGGGCTGCGGCTCGACGATGTTGCACTGAGTCGCGTCGTCGTAGCGGCCCGCGGCCTTGAATGAGATGGCGCGGGTCATGATGCGGCCATCAACCTCCGGCAGCGCCACCTGCATGGCGAGGTCGCGCGGGCTGAGGCCGTGCTTGCCGGCCTGCCAACCCTCGATCGTGCCACTGCTCAGCACCACTTGCAGGACAGGAGCATCGGCGGCATCGAACGGCGTCGCCGCCTGGGCCGCGCCGGGCTGCGAGATCGCGAAGCCGGTGCAGTTGAGCGTGATGTCCGGTTTCGCTTCGCCATAGAACCGCGCGATCAAGTCAGCGGCCGCCTGTTCCTTGAGACCCGCCGCATAGATCGGTAGCGGATTGAGGCCGCGTGACTGCAGCGCCCCGATCAGGGCGTCGATCGGGGCGGTCTGCCCCGCTTGCACCAGGGCACGATAGAACACGATGCCCGCGACCGGCGCGCCAGGCGTCCATTCCGCTCGCAGATCGGCGAGCGACAGCATCGCCCGGCCCGGCCAATAGAGCCCGGCGCGCAGCAGAGGGCGCGGCTCTTGCCACTCGCTCTCTCGCCCAATGAGGCTCGCGCCATAGCGCAGGAAGGACGTGCCATTCTCCAGCCCGCCTTGAACGAGATACTGCCACAGCCGATGCGCCGCGGCGGACGCCAGTGTGGTCTGGTCGCTGAGCTCCGGGTCGGGCTGGTCGTCGCCAGGCAAGCAGGCGAGCGCGATGTTGCGGCGCCGGCATTCGGCGGAGATCTGCTCGATCCCATAAGGCCAATAGCGCACGCCGCCGAGGAGGCGCACCACCACGAGCTTGGCGTTCGCGACGATGCCCTCGACATAGGCATCGACCGAAAGGTGATGCGAAAGCTGGAGCAGGTTGGCGAGGCGCAGGCTCGGCCTCGGCGCCGATAGATGTGCGTACGCACGCGACAGGCACGCCAGCTCGCTATCCGCCGCCGACAGTACGACGATGTCGCCTGGCGTCTGGCCGAGGTCGATGGCCTCGCTGCCATCGGCGATTTGACCGGGCTTGGCGGCGAGCAGATGCATTCTAGAGGCCGAGATCGCGCGCGATGGCGGCGTGGTCGAGGCCCTTGAGCCCGATCACCACCAGCCGCGAGGAGCGGTCCTCGCCCGGCGCCCAGGCGCGGTCATAGTAGTGCTGCAGGCGCGGCCCGACGCCCTGCAGTACCAGGCGCATCTCCTTGCCGACGACATTGAGGAACCCCTTCACGCGCAGGATGTCGTGGCGTTCGATCGCCGGCAGCAGTCTTGCCAGCAGGTCCTCCGGCTTTTTCAATTGCGGCAGGTCGAGGCGGAAGGAGGTGAATTCGTCGTGGTCGTGATCCTCGCCCTCCAGTTCGTGGTGCGAATACCGGCTGTCGAGATCGTCTTCCGCCGCGGCGCCGAGGCCCAGCAGCACCTTGGGATCGATCGCGCCGAAGCTTGCCGGCACCACCTTGGCCGCGCGCTTCAGCTCGTGGTTGATGGCGGCGATCGCGGCGCCGCGCGCCACATCGTCCATCTGGTCGTTCTTGTTGAGGATGATGAGATCGGCGCAATTGATCTGATCCTCGAACAATTCCGCGATCGGGCTGTCGTGATCCAGGGCCGCATCCGCCGAACGTTGCGCGGCAACAGCATCGAGATTGTCCGCGAACCGTCCGGCCGCCGCGGCCGGCCCGTCCACCACCGCGATCACGCCGTCGACCGTCACGCGCGTGCGCACTTCCGGCCAGTTGAAGGCCTTCACCAGCGGCTTGGGCAGCGCCAGGCCCGAGGTCTCGATCACGATATGCTCCGGCGGATTGGGCCGGTCGAGCAGCGCGCGCATGGTAGGCAGGAAATCGTCGGCCACGGTGCAGCAGATGCAACCGTTGGCAAGCTCGACGATGTTCTCCTCCGGACAGCCTTCGATCTTGCAGCCCTTCACCAGCTCGCCATCGATTCCGGTCTCGCCGAACTCGTTGATGATGAGCGCGAGGCGCCTGCCGTTGGCGTTGCGCAGCAAATTCTGGATCAAGGTCGTCTTGCCGGCGCCGAGGAACCCCGTCACCACCGTCGCCGGAATCTTGCCACCCATAATCTTCCAGTCCCCTCTATTTCATCTTCAGCGGCAGCCCCGCCGCCACGAAAAACACGGTGTTCGCGACCTCCGCGATGCGCTGGTTCAGCCGCCCCGCATGGTCGCGGAACGCGCGCGCCAGCGCGTTGTCCGGCACGATGCCCAGCCCCACCTCGTTGGAGACGAACACCACCGGCCCGCCCGCCTGCCCCAGCGCGCGGATCAGCGATTCGGTCTCCGTGTCGGGATCGCGGCCCGCCGCCATCAGATTGCTGAGCCACAGGGTCAGGCAATCCACCAGGACCGCCGCGCCCTGTTCTGTTTCGGCCATGATCGCCGGCGCGACCTCGAGCGGCGCCTCGATTGTGCGCCAATGCGCCTCGCGCCGGGCCCGGTGCTTGCGCACGCGCTCCGCCATCTCGGCATCGCCGATCCCGGCGGTCGCGACATAGACGCAGCCGCGCGGATACGTGACCGTCAGCCGTTCGGCGAAGCTGCTCTTGCCGGAGCGCGCCCCGCCCAGCACCAGAGTGACCGGCGGCAAGGATTGCGTGGTGCCAGCCGTATTGGCTGCCATGGATGTGGTCCCTTCCTCCCGCCGAGGCGGCCGACAAAACGAATGTCCGTTGAGGTCTCCTGGCTCGATCGCGGGACTTTGGTCGCGCCTTCCCAGCCTTGACGAAGGCCAGTGGCCGATGCGCCATCCTGTGTACCGCCGAGCAAGGAGCGCGGCGGGCGATCTTACAGTTGCGGGGGCAGCGCCGGATTTGCGCCTTTGAACGGGCACGCACCGGCTTCCCTCACGACGGACCGGCGGACCATAGCGGAGAGATGTGCGGCTTTCCATCCCTCCGCGTAGCTGGGCGGGCTGGGGGTGGAAACGGGTCGATCGGCTGCGGTAATGACTGGATTTATCCGGCTTTTTTCGCGAAATTTCAGGAGCCTGGGGTTTTCGCCGGAAAAACTCTAGACTACACACCCTGATGGTGAGGATAGATCGTCTGGCCAACTGGCAAAGGTTCGCCGAATGGCCAAGATTCCTTATCGCTGCGTCGAATCCGCCTTTGGATACACCGGCGGACTCATGCATGGAGCGCGAAGTCGCGAACTGAAGTGAAGCGGGCAGCGAACGACATCACGGAATTCGGGGATACGTCCGGCGGATCGGCCGACGACGAGATCTGCCGCTTTCTGCGCACATCGGCGCTGGTGCCGATCACCATCGCGGCATGGGAGTCGGGCGCGCTGTTCCACGTGAACGACGCCGCGGCGGCGCTGGTCGGCCTTCCGGCGGCCGAACTGAGCGGGCGCTCCATCCTCGAGTTCTATGTCGACCCCAGGCAGCGCGAAGCCCTGCTGCGCGCGATCAACGCCGGCGGCGGCAGCGCGCGATCCGAGGTGGAGCTGCGGTGCGCGGACAGCCGGCGGATCTGGGTGAAGGTGGAGGCGCGCCGCGTGTCCTATCGCGGGGCGCTCTGCGTCATCGCGATCGGCCACGATGTTACCGACCACAAGGATCGCGCGCGCGAGCTGGCGAGGACCCACGACCTGCTCAACCGGCAAAGCAGCGATCTCAGCACCAGCGAGTTGGTGATCAAGCAGCGCTCGGCCGAGGCGGCCAGCCGGGCCAAGAGCGCCTTCATGACTCACATGAGCCACGAGCTGCGCTCGCCCTTGAACGCGATTCTCGGATTCTCCGAAATGATTCGCGACCTGCATTTCGGACGCGACCAGGTCGAGAAATATGCCGAGTACGGCAGCTACATCAACCAGGCCGGCACGCACCTGCTGGCGCTGATCGACGACATCCTGGATCTGGCCAAGGTGGAAGCGGGCAAGCTCGAGTTGCAGCCGAGCCGCTTCGACCTCAACGCGCTGCTCGACGAATGCGCGCGCATGGTGCGCCCGATGGTGGAGCGCCGCGGCCTTGGCCTTCACGTCAGGGGCATGGCGCCCGATCCGATCCTGACTGCCGATCGCCGCCGCACCAAGCAGATGATCCTCAATCTGCTGTCGAACGCGGTCAAGTTCACGCCCGGCGGCGGCCGGGTGGAATTGGCCGCGCAACGCACCGCCGATCGATCGGTCGCCGTCACCATCGCCGATACCGGCGTCGGCATGACCGAGAGCCAGGTCAAGCTCGCACTCCAACCGTTCGGCCGCGTCGCCGGCTCGGCCGCGATCGATCCGACCGGCACCGGCCTCGGCCTGCCGATCGTGAAGAACCTGGTCGAGGCCCATGGCGGCAAGCTGCAGATCCTGTCCGAGCTCAACCGCGGCACCATCGCGCGGCTGGTGTTCCCGGCCGGGCGCTAGACGATTTCCCACACCTTCTCCGGCGGCCGGCACAGCATGGCGCCCTTGTCGGTGACGACGATCGGCCGCTCGATCAATACCGGCTCTTCCAGCATCTTCTTGATCAGGGCATCGGCGCTGAGCTTGCTCGCATCGCCCAGCGCTTCGTAGGTCTCGCCCTTGCGGCGCAGGATGTCGTGCGGTTTGGCCTTCATTTGCGCGAGGATGCGCTTCAGCTCCGGCGCGCTCGGCGGCGTTTTCAGATACTCGATCACCTGCGGCTCGATGCCCTTGTCCTTGAGCCACCCCAGTACCTTGCGCGAGGTGGAGCAGTTGGGATTGTGATAGATGGTGACGGCCATGGATGCCTCCTTGGATGGAGGCGACGGTAGGGCATAGCGATGCCGCGCATCAAGCCGGCCGACTACACGCCGACTACACTTTGTACCCGCACCTGACGCCGCCCCAGTGGCGGCCTTTGACGATGATCGGGGCGGAGGCGTCCTTCATCAGTGCGAAATTGCCGCCGCCCATGTCGCGGCGATAGGTCTGGACCACGAACGGCTTTTCGCTGCGCCCGGCCTTGAGGCCAACCCGGTCGTTGAAGACGCGGCGGTTGCGGCAATTGGCGGTGTTCCACACCACGTCGCCTTTGCGCTGGGCCTGCGAGAACTTGCGATTGTGCGTCGGCAGATAGCCGTTGCGGTCGATCGCCACGCAGAACACCACACGCGGATCGAGCTCCAGCGCGCCTTCCTGGATCGGTGGCAACAGCCGGTCGGTGAGCGCGGTGAACTTCGCCAGCACCTGCTGCGGCTCGGTGCCGGCGACCGGCTCGTAGCGCTCGTCGAACAGATCGGCGAGGCTGATCTCGCCCCTCTCCACCGCCTGCTCGAACAGCGCGCCGACCTTGGCCGCGCTCTCCACCACCAGGCGGATCATCGGCGTGTCGGTGGTCTCGACGCCGGCATCGGCGGTCGCCTCGATCAGATCCCCCGCCACGTCCAAGAGGTGATTGATGCGATCCTTGGCCTGCCCCAGGTCGCCGGTCGATTTCTTGACGCCGCCGGAGAGGCCCTCGAATGCATCGGTCAGCACGGTGCCCCGCTCGCGGATCTGGCGCGTGTCGGCGGCGATCGCCCCGGCCTGCGTTGCGATGTCGCTGATGGCGCGGGCGGAACTCTCGACCACCTGGCCGATCGCCGCGGTGCCCGATTCGACCTTGCCGGCGCGCCTCGTCGCTTCGGCGCCCTCACGGCTCAGCTCGCCGGCCTGTTGCGACAGCTGGCCGAGCGTATCGGAAATCTGCTGGGTCGCCTCCGCTGTCTGGCGGGCGAGCGCTTTCACTTCGCCGGCCACGACCCCGAAGCCGCGGCCGGCATCGCCGGCCCGTGCCGCCTCGATGGTGGCGTTGAGCGCCAGCAGGTTGGTCTGCTTGGCGATGGCCTCGATCGTCTGCGCCACCTTGGCGATCTGCTCGAGCGCCTGGCGCAGCCCGCCGATCTTGGTTTCGATCGCGGTGGCGCTGGCGGCGAGGCTGCGCACGTCGGCGAGCGAGGATTCGAGCGAGCCGCGCGATGCCGACATTTCGGCGGCGGCGCGGTCCGCGTTCTGCACCGCGTTCTCGACCTCGCCGGCGATGCGCTCGTTCGCCGCGACCATTGCGTCGGCAGCCGCCCGCAGCTCCTCGAACTGGCGGGCCTGATCGGTCACCACCTTGGCGACGTCGTCGATCGAGCCTGCCGCGTCGGCGAGCTGCACACCGAGCGAGCCGGCCTTTTCGGCGATTTTCTGGGCAAAGCCGGCCCCCATCTCGGACGCCGCGCCGCTGCGTGCCTCTACCATCATGTGAACACCCATCGCTTGCATCGCGAAACCGTAGGTGACTATGCGTTAAGCGAGGGTAAAATCTGGAGCTAGACAAAGGTCGGGCTTGGTCCAAAGGACCGAGGGTGGCGTCTGCGGCGATTTGACACTATCTCTATTCCGAGGGCCCACACGGAGGTTTCATGAAGCTGCTTTATTTCGCCTGGGTGCGGACCAACATCGGCAAGGCCGAGGAGGAGCTGGCCCTGCCCGATCACGTCCAGGACGTGGAGGGCCTGCTCGACTGGCTGGCGACCCTCGGGCCGCATTACGCCGCCGCCCTCGACCGCCGCAACGTGGTGAAGGTCGCGATCAACCACGAATATGTCGAGCACGATCACCCGGTGAAGCCGGATGACGAGGTCGCCCTGTTCCCGCCGGTGACCGGCGGCTGAGATGATCAAGGTCCAGCGCGAGGATTTCGACATTGGCGCGGAGCTGGCGCGCCTTACCGACGGCAATACCAGGATCGGCGGCCTTGCCACCTTCGTCGGGCTGGTGCGCGACCTCGCGGAAAAAGGCGAGGTCAGCGCGATGACGCTGGAGCATTATCCTGGCATGACGGAGAAGCGCCTGGCCGAGATCGAAGCGGAAGCTCGTTCACGCTGGCCGCTCGAAGGTGTGCTCATCATCCACCGCTACGGCAGGCTGGAACCGGGCGACCGCATCGTGCTGGTCGCGACCACATCCTCGCACCGCCAGGCCGCCCTTGATTCCTGCGCGTTCCTGATCGACTGGCTGAAAACCAAGGCGCCGTTCTGGAAACTCGAAGAAGGCGCGAAAGGCGCGGCATGGGTCGAAGCGCGGGAGAGCGACGATCAGGCGGCGGAGAAGTGGAAGCGGTGAAGTCCGGAGAGTAGAGTAGCGGTCGAGGCCGGTGTGCCAGGGAAGAGGGGCGTAGCGCACGAACCCCGCAACAGCGTCCCCTCTCCCCTTGAGGGAGAGGGACAGGGTGAGGGGTGATGCAGCGCCAGGTGTCGCCCGCAGCTACTCCGCCGCCGCGCTGGTCGCGGGCAGGCGGACTTCCTTCAGGTAATCCTCGCGCAGCTGCTTGGTCACCGGGCCGGGGGTGAACTTGTATTCGCCGATCTGGCCGACCGGCGTCACTTCGGCGGCGGTGCCGACCAGGAACACTTCTTGGGTCTTGCCGAGCTCGTCCGGCAGGATCGCGCGCTCCACCACCTTGATCTGGCGCTTGCGCGCGAGCTCGATCACGGTCTGGCGGGTGATGCCGTCGAGGAAGCAATCGGGCTTGGGCGTGTGCAATTCGCCGTTCTGCACCAGGAAGACGTTGGCGCCGGTCGCCTCGGCCAGCTGGCCGCGGTAATCGAGCATCATGGCGTCCTGGTAGCCCTCTTTCTCCGCGTCGTGCTTGGAGATGGTGCAGATCATGTAGAGGCCGGAGGCCTTGGAGGCGGTCGGCGCGGTATCGGGCGCCGGGCGGCGGTACTTGGCCCACTTCAG
>DASYRS010000391.1:0-4331 GCA_036004205.1 Dongiaceae bacterium | reverse complement strand
AGAGCCGGTCGAGCGACAGCAGCGCCGCCAGCGCCGCCATGCTCAGCACCACGCCGGTCGAGATCCGGCTGACGGTCTGGGACGGCGCAGGCGCCGAGCGCGAGCAGAGACGCGCCGAGCAAAGCCAGCTTCACGCCGCGGATCATGCCGTACTCTTCCCCTTACACGCGATGCTTTTAGGTTTAAGCCGGCACTCTGTGGTGCGGCGCGGCCATAACATAGATTCAAGTCGGGGCCGGAATCCATAGGAAATCATTGGACTTTCCACCCGCCTGTGACGAACAATCCATACTTGTTGCGAGACGGCCACAGAATATGACGGCGTCCCTATCCCGAAGGATATATATTACATATCGAGTCAGCGTAGGGCTTGGCGCAGCGCCGCCGCGGTTGCCCACGGGGTGATCGCCAGCAGGCCGAGATCGAGACCGCCCAGCAGCAGCAGCGGCCCGGCCGGGTTGCCGTCCAGAATCAGCGAGCGGTTGATCAGCCCGGCGGCGAAGATCAGCACCGGCACATAGAGCGGCAGGATCAGCAGAGTGAGGAGGATGCCGCCGCGCCGGCTGCCCAAGGTGAGCGCGGCACCCAATCCGCCCAGCAGGCTCAAGGCCGGGGTCGCCAGCGCCAGCGCCGCCAGCATCGGCCCGTAGCTCTCGGTCGGCGCGTTCAGCATCAGCGCCAGCAGCGGTGCCGCGATCAGCAGCGGCAATCCGGTCGAGAGCCAGTGCCCCAGCGCCTTGGCCAGGGCCGCCAGTTCCAGCGGCAGGGGGCCGAGCGCCATCAGATCCAGGCTGCCATCCTCGAAATCGCCCTGATAGAGCCGGTCGAGCGACAGCAGCGCCGCCAGCGCCGCCATGCTCAGCACCACGCCGGTCGAGATCCGCATCAGCGCATTCGGCTCCGGCCCGATCGCGAACGGAAAGAGGATGCCGGCCGCCAGGAAGAACAGCACCACCACCCAGGCATCGATGCCCTGGCGGTAGGACAGCACGAGATCGCGCCGCAGCAGCGCCAGGAACGGGCTCATGCGGCGGCTCCGAGCTGGAGCACGCGCGCCTCGATTGCCAGCGGCTCATGGGTCGCGATGATGGCAAGGCCGCCCGCCGCCAGATGCCGGCCCAGCAGCGCGAGGAACGATTCGCGTGCTTCGGTATCGAGAGCGGTCACCGGCTCGTCCAGCAGCCACAAGGGCGCGTCGGTCAAAGCAAGGCGGCTCAAGGCGAGGCGCCGCTTCTGCCCCGCCGACAGCATGCGCGCCGGCCGGTCGGCCAGGCGCTCGAGGCCGAAGACCCGCAGCGCCGCCTGCGTATCGGCGCCATTGGCGGCATAGCGTGCCCAGAATTGCAGATTCTCCAGCGCCGTCAGCCCGGCCTTCAACGCATCCTGGTGCCCGAGATAGCAAAGCCGCGCCCGGTGCGCCTCGCGATCCTTCGCGACATTGGCGCCGTCCCATGTGATCGCACCCTCGGCCGGCGGCAGCAGCCCCGCCAGCACCCGCAGCAAAGTCGATTTCCCGCTGCCATTCGGCCCCTGCAGCAGCAGCGCCGCGCCGCCGGCGACCCGCGCGCCGATCCCCTCGGCAATCCGCCGCTCGCCACGCTCCAGCGCGATGTTTTCCAGGGAAAGTTCGGTCATGAGGCGAGAGAAGATAAGATGCGCGCCGCGCCGCAGTCCACAGGGCCGGCTCGCAACACCCCTGCACCGCTTCACTCTGTCACCCCGGCCAAGCGCAGCGCGAGCCGGGGCCTATGCTGACTCGCCGTGACGCTGATGGATTGCATAGGTCCCGGCTCGCGCCGCTACGCGGCTTGGCCGGGATGACAAAGGGGTGTTATCAGAGGCAAAAAAATTGGGCGGCGCCACGGTCCCGGGGATGGATGGGACCGCGGCGCTCAGCCCGTTTTTGAAGACGTCGATCGGGGGTAGCGCGACGCCTTCCTTGTTCGACCTCGCATCCGCGGGGGACGGATGCTCTTTTGGGGCACCTGAACAAGGGCGGGTCGAGCGCCCTTGCGACAAACAGAGGGGATGATCTCTGTTGTCCAAGAGTCTTTCGATGCCCAGTGGCGTCAATAAGGTCAGATCATGGCAAAATTGTGTTGATCGCCCCGGCCGTTCCGAACCCGCCGTCTCAACAGCGCGGTCCAAGCATCTGGCATCGTTGCGCTCCCCCGAAAAGTTGGGCTGGCCTCAGCTTTGCGGCGGCTCGAATGCGTCATCCGAACATGCTATGTAGAGGGTGGAGTTGCCCCGCCC
This sequence comes from Dongiaceae bacterium, assembly GCA_036004205.1. Classification (GTDB taxonomy): domain Bacteria; phylum Pseudomonadota; class Alphaproteobacteria; order Dongiales; family Dongiaceae; genus Dongia_A. The sequence goes on along the minus strand of DASYRS010000391.1, from coordinate 2,075 downwards.
GTTTTTTTGCCCGATCCTGGGCCCATCTTGGTTGGTCTGTTGATTCGCGCTGCTAGTCCCCTGGGAGAATCCGTCGTGACATCGCTCGATAGTTTCAAGTCCCGCAAAACCCTCACGGTTGGCGGGAAGGCCTACGATTACTTCAGCCTCAAAGCGGCCGAAAAGGCCGGGCTCGGCGATCTCTCCCGCCTGCCCAATTCCTTGAAGGTGCTGCTGGAGAACCTGCTGCGCTACGAGGACGGCAGATCCGTCACCAAGGCCGACGTCCAGGCGATCGCCAAGTGGCTCAAGACCAAGAGCTCGGACCGGGAGATCGCCTATCGCCCCGCCCGGGTGCTGATGCAGGATTTCACCGGCGTCCCCGCCGTGGTCGACCTTGCCGCCATGCGCGAAGCCATGATCAAGCTGGGCGGCGATCCGGAGAAGATCAACCCGCTCTCGCCCGTCGACCTCGTCATCGACCATTCGGTGATGGTGGATTACTTCGCCGGTCCCGGCGCCTTCAAGAAGAACGTCGAGCTGGAATATCAGCGCAATGGCGAGCGCTATGCCTTCCTGCGCTGGGGCCAGACCGCGTTCGCCAATTTCCGCGTGGTGCCGCCCGGCACCGGCATCTGCCACCAGGTGAATCTCGAGCACCTCGCGCAAGTGACCTGGACCGCGAAGGAGCCGACGCAGATCGTCAAGGGCAAGAAGAAGATCGGCAAGACCATCGCCTATCCCGACACTTTGGTCGGCACCGACAGCCATACCACCATGGTCAACGGCCTCGCCGTGCTCGGCTGGGGCGTCGGCGGCATCGAGGCGGAAGCGGCCATGCTGGGCCAGCCGATCTCCATGCTCATCCCCGAAGTCATCGGCTTCAAATTGAGCGGCAAGCTGAAAGAGGGCACCACCGCCACCGACCTCGTCCTCACCGTCACGCAGATGCTGCGCAAGAAGGGTGTGGTCAACAAGTTTGTGGAATTCTACGGGCCGGGCCTCGAGGACCTCTCGCTCGCCGACCGCGCCACCATCGCCAACATGGCGCCGGAATATGGCGCGACCTGCGGCTTCTTCCCGGTCGACGCCGAGACCATCCGCTATATGAAGGCGACGGGGCGCGCGCCGGCGCGCGTCGCGCTGGCCGAGAAATACGCCAAGGCGCAAGGCATGTGGCGCGACGCCAAATCGCCCGACCCGGTTTTCACCGACACGCTAGAGCTCGACATCTCGACCGTCGAATCCTCGCTCGCGGGACCCAAGCGGCCGCAGGACCGCGTGCCGCTCACCACCGCCGCCGACAGCTTCAAGAAGGCGCTGACCGAAGTCTTCAGCCGCCACTCCGATCACGAATCGCGCATCACTGTCAAAGGCACCAACTACGATCTGGGCGACGGTGACGTGGTAATCGCGGCCATCACCTCCTGCACCAACACCTCGAACCCCAGCGTGATGCTGGGCGCGGGCCTGATCGCGCGCAACGCGGTGAAGCTCGGCCTCAAATCCAAGCCGTGGGTGAAGACTTCGCTGGCGCCGGGATCGCAGGTCGTCACCGACTATCTGAAGAAGTCCGGCCTGCAGACCTATCTCGACAAGATCGGCTTCAACCTGGTCGGCTATGGCTGCACCACCTGCATCGGCAACTCCGGCCCGCTGCCCGATCCGATCGCCGATGCCGTCACCCTTGGCGACCTGGTCGCGGCCGCGGTGCTCTCCGGCAACCGCAACTTCGAGGGCCGCGTCAATCCGCATGTGAAAGCGAACTACCTCGCTTCGCCCATGCTGGTGGTGGTCTATGCCCTCGCCGGCTCGATGAAGATCGACGTCACCAAGGACCCGATCGGCTATGGCAAGAACGACAAGCCGGTGTATCTGAAGGACCTCTGGCCGACCAACAAGGAAATCGCGGACATGGTGCGCAAGAGCGTGACTCCGGCCGCCTTCAAGAAGCGCTACAAGGACGTGTTCACCGGCGACCAGCTGTGGCGCAAGGTGAAGATCGCCAAGGGCCAGACCTATATGTGGGACAAGGCCTCGACCTATGTGCAGAACCCGCCCTACTTCGTCGGCATGAGCCGGACGGCGGGCACCGC
>DASYRS010000390.1:0-1808 GCA_036004205.1 Dongiaceae bacterium | reverse complement strand
GCCGAGGCGATGCCTGCCGACGCCGGGGGCTGGGCATGCTCGAACGTCATGAGCGGCGGGAGTGGTGGAGGCGCGGGCGGGGCGGCGACCGCCGTCGTCCCGATCGCTTCCAGCCGTGCCTGGAGGGCCGCCACCTGGTTCATGGCCTTCCGCGCGAAGATCAGGGCGACGATCGCGATCACGAGCGCGAAGAAGACGAAGGGGTCGTCGAACATGGAGCCTCCAGGCGGGCGCGTCAGAGCGTTAACCGGCCACGTCGGCAGCCCGGTTGCAATCCTGTGTGCGCCGTTGTCCGCTAAAAGTTCAAATCAAGCCCGTGAGGCAATGTCGCACGCTTCGCAGCAAAGGATATGGCATTTTCGTGCCATACCCCTCCGGAGCGCACAGGCTCTATTCCAGATCGAGCCGGAACGGCCGGCCTTCGACCGTCATGCTGCCGGGGCCCATTTCGTCGAGCGCGCGCAGCATCCGGCCCTCGCGCCCCAGCGCCCTGTCGGCAAGGCTGACGATCAGCCGGTTGGGGGAAGCGATCGGGGAGCGGGCGCGAATTTGCCGGGCGATCTCAATCTCGTCGCGGTGCGGATTGAGTGCGCAGGCGGCGGCAAAGGCGCTCGCCGTCGAGCGGCTGATACCGGCATAGCAATGCACCACCATCGGCGCGCTGCGGTCCCAGCCGCGGACGAAGTTCAGCACCCTCTCGATATGATGATCCGCCGGCGCGACAAAGCCGTCCATCTGCTCGGTGATGTCGTCCATCGACACTTTCAGATGGTTGGCCTCGAGCACTGAAGCCGGCCGCAGCACCTGATCGACATTGGCCATCACGGTGAGAATGTGGCTGGCGCCGGTGGCTCTTACGGTCTCGGGAAGTGCGGCAAGCGAACAGACGTGAAGCATGGCGATCCTGCGAAGCGTTGCCTGGAAGGTCCTGTTTTGTCGCAATTATAGGCCCGCGGGTGGGGCGGTGAAAGCAGGTTTACGCGGGGCAATCAACCGAGCAGCAGCTTGAATCGCGCCAAAAACTGCTTCTCGGCCCGGGCCGCGGTCCACGGCGTGAGATAATCGCGCACCGTGGCCTCGGGCAGGCCGGGGTCCCGGCCGAACAGGCGCTTGGCCTCCGCTTCCGAAAATCCGGCCAGATGGGTGGCTTCGAGATAGGCCGCGCCGCGATCGGCCGCCTTGATGGCCTTGGTGATTTCATCGGCCAGAGTTGGCGGCAGGCCGAAGCGAATATGGATCGCCGCGAGCAGGCGCTTCTCCACCACCTTGTAGTCGCCGCCGAGCACCGCCTTGAACGGCGAGATCATGTCGCCGATGACATATTCCGGCGCGTCGTGCAGAAGTGCTGCGAGCCGGAAGCGGACGTCGACGCGCGGCATCTGCTCGCGCATGACGGTTTCCACCAGCAGCGTGTGCTGCGCCACCGAGAAAATATGCGCGCCGCTGGTCTGCCCGTTCCAGCGCGCCACCCGCGCCAGCCCATGGGCGATGTCGGCGATCTCGATATCGAGCGGGGACGGGTCGAGCAAATCGAGCCGCCGCCCGGACAGCATCCGCTGCCAGGCGCGGTTGGCGATGCTGGACGTTTTGCGCGCCGTCATTTGGCCTTGAGGCGGGGCTTGCGAAGTTTGCCGCTGCAGTTCTCGTGGCAGAAGCAGGTGACCAGATGGTCGTTGACCATGCCGGTGGCCTGCATGAAGGCGTAGACGATGGTCGGGCCGACGAATTTGAAGCCGCGCGCGCCGAGCTCCTTTGAAATCTTGATCGAGACCGGCGTCGAGGCCGGCACGCTGGCCGTGGTCTTGAAC
>DASYRS010000389.1:0-2330 GCA_036004205.1 Dongiaceae bacterium | reverse complement strand
GATCGCCTCGTCGACATCGTGGGTGACGCAAATGGCGGTGACCTGGGTGCGGGTCCACACCTCCATCAACACTTCCTGCAGCTCCCAGCGGGTCAGGGCGTCGAGCATGCCGAACGGCTCGTCGAGCAGCAGCAACTTGGGTGACAAAGCGAACGCGCGCGCGATTCCGACGCGCTGGCGCATGCCATTGGACAGCTCCGCCGCTTTCTTGTGCATCGAATCGGCGAGGCCGACGCGAGACAGATAATAGGCCGTAATGTCGGCACGCTCGCGTCGCGTCGCGTGGGGATAGACCCGATCGACGCCGATGGCGACATTCTCCGCGGCGGTCAACCACGGCATGAGCGACGGCGATTGGAACACCACCGCGCGATCCGGGCCGGCGTCGCTGATCTCCCTTCCGTCAAGCACGATGCCACCGCGCGAGATCTCGGAGAGCCCCGCTACCATCGACAGTACGGTCGACTTCCCGCAGCCGGAATGGCCGATCAGGGTCACGAACTCGCCCTTGGTCATCCTGAGGTCGAAGTGATCGACCACGGTCAGCGGGCCCTTCGGTGTCGGATAGACCTTGGCGACGTCATAGAACTCGACATAGCGCTGCTCGGACGCCGGCGGCGCGGCGTGCCGGCCTTTCTTGCGCGGCGTGCCGAGGCGCACCGGTACGATCTTGGGCGCGCTCGGCTCGCCGCTGGACAAGCTGCGGCGATCCTCGGCCGCGCCCATCAGGAACTGCGTGATGCCGGCGCGCAGCCGCCGGTAGTCCGCATCGTGGTTGAGGGCGGCGCGGTCGCGCGGCCGGGCCAGGGTCACGCGGAACTCGGTGCCGAGCGTCGCGTTAGGACCGGGCGTCAACGGGATGATGCGGTCCGCCAGCAGCAGGGCTTCGTCGACGTCGTTGGTGACCAATACGATGGTCTTGCGTTCGGTCGCGCGGATCGCCTCGATCTCGTCCTGCAACTTGGCGCGGGTCAGCGCATCGAGCGCGGACAGCGGCTCGTCCAGCAGCAGGATCTCCGGCTTCATCGCCAAAGCGCGCGCCACCGCGACACGCTGGCGCATGCCGCCGGAGAGCTCCGCCGGGCGGCGATCGGCGGCGTGGGCGAGGCCGACAAGATCGATATAGCGTCGAATCCGCGCGGCACGCTCGGCGCGTGATGCGCCCTTCATGGTCGCATCGACCGCCAACGCGATATTGCCTTCGACCGTCAACCAGGGCATGAGCGCGTAGCTCTGGAAGACAAGGCCGCGCTCCGGTCCCGGCTCGGTGACCGGCGCGCCACGGAACTTGATCTCGCCGGACTCCGGGCGGAGCAAGCCGGCCATCAGCGACATCAGCGTCGTCTTGCCGGATCCGGAGAAGCCGACGATGGCGACGAACTCGCCGTCCTGGATGGTGAGCGACACATCCTTCAGCACGTCGATGCGCGCGGCACCGCTGCCGTAGGACCTGCTGACCTTGTCGAGCTCGAGGATCGCCATCGCCATCACCGGTTCGCCGAGTGCGTAACGGCGGCCTGCAACGTCAGCATCAACCGGTCGAGCAGGAAGCCGATCAGGCCGATGGTGAAGACGGCGACCATGATCCTCGCGAGCGAAGCGGAGGAGCCGTTCTGGAACTCATCCCACACGAATTTTCCCAGGCCTGGATTCTGCGCCAGCATCTCGGCAGCGATCAGCACCATCCAGCCAACACCAAGCGACAGCCGGAGGCCGGTGAAGATCAGCGGCAGCGCCGAGGGCAGTACAAGCTTCCGGATCTTTGTCGGCCATGACAGCTTGAGGACGCGGGCGACGTTGAGCAGGTCCTTGTCGATCGATGCGACACCGTAGGCGGTATTGATCAAGGTCGGCCAAAGCGAACACAACGTGACGGTGATCGCCGAAGTGAGGAACGACTTGGGGAGCAACGGGTCTTCGGTCACATAAAGCGCGCTCACCACCATGGTGACGATCGGCAGCCAGGCCAGCGGCGAGACCGGCTTGAAGACCTGCACCAGCGGATTGAAGGCGGCGTTGATCGCCGGGGAGAGGCCGCACAGGATGCCAAGCGGCACGGCGACCAGCGCCGCCAGGATGAAGCCGGTGAACACGGTCTTGAGGCTGGTCAGGATCTGATCGAAGAAGGTCGGCCGACCGGCGTAGGGGCGGACTTTGATCTCGGCATTCGGATTGGCCGTCAGGATCTCCGCATTACGTTGCTTCTGCCGATCGTAGAAGGCGGCTTCCTTGGCACGCTCCGCCACGTGGCTGTCATAAAGGCCAATCGCCCGCTCCCAAACTTGCGCGGGTCCAGGCAGCGCACCAAGGCTGGTTTCCACCCGCGGCGC
>DASYRS010000388.1:0-13280 GCA_036004205.1 Dongiaceae bacterium | reverse complement strand
GCCGCCCATGAAGGGCGTCAGGTTGACGATCCCGCCCTTCAGGTTGGCGACGATCATCGGCTTCGCGCCGGTCGCGTCATAGCTGGCGTTGCCCGCGATTGAGCTGTTGCCCCAGGTGGCGTTGAGGTCGGAGACCTTGGCATTCTTGGTCGTGCCCGTCGCCTTCAATGACGCCTTGAGCGGACCGGCCTTGACGCCGGAACTGGGAATGTCCGCGGCCTGCAGCAGCTGGGTGAATTCCGGATGATCCGCCGACAAGGCGATGTCGAAGCCGATCGGCGGCGGATTGGCCGGGTCCTTGCCCTTGGGCATCTGCACGGTGCCGGCAACCTTCGCCTTGCCGCCGATGCCGTTGAGGTTGAGGTCGAGCGCCATGTCCTCCGCGCTGCCCTTCAGCGTGCCGGCGATGCCGAGTGCGCCGACCGATTTCGCCTTCGGCCCCGCGATGCCGGCGAGCTGCAGCAATGGCGCCGGCTTGTCGGCCGTGAGGTTCAGCGCCGTGTCGATCTGCGGAGTGGCGGATATGCCCGTCACCTTGCCTTTCAGCGTGCCCTTGCCACCGATGCCCGACATGGCGAGCACGACATCGTAGGCGAGGTCGTCGGCGCCGCTTTGCGCCTGGCCAGTGAAGCTGACCGCTCCCATGTTCTTCGCCGCATCGCTGGGTGCCCCGACCAGGTCGGCCAGAGGGCCCAGATCGTTCGCCTTGATATCGAAGGTCGAGTTGATCTTGGGAATGCCGGCGCCAATACCGTTCGCTGTGCCCTTGGCTGCCCCCTGGAAGCCGATCCCCGCCATCGCCGTCGTCACATCGAACGTGACATCGGTCGGCGTGCCGGCGGCCGTGCCCTTCAGCGTCAGTGCGCCGAACTTGCCCTTGGGCTGCGCACCCATGCCGGCCATCTGCAGCACGCGGCCCGCATCCTTCGCGGTCACGTCGAACCTGGAATCGAACCTGGGATCGCCTTTGAGGTCGGTGACCTTGGCCGCCACGTTCGCCTTGCCGCCCTGGAAATCGGCGACGCTCAGCTCCTTCACGTCGAGCGCGCCGTTGGCGACGGTCGCCACCAGGCGCAGACCGCTGATCTGCTGCTCGTTCAAGGTCAGCGAGCCGGCCTTGAAATCGACATTGGCATTGTAATCGGCGAGCGGCGCCAGGGCCTTCAGCGGATTGCCGCCCTGCTCCTTCTTCGTCTCGGCGGCGGCCGGCTCGGCGGGTTTTGCCGACGCCGTCGGCATATAGCCGTCGAGGTTGAGCTTGTCGACCGCCAGCCCGACGCCGAGGCCCAATTGCTTGCGCTGCACGCCGTCGGGCAGCGCCACCACCACGCCGCCGGTGAGGTTGGATTGGTCGAGCGTCGCCTTGAGATCCGCCAGCTCCGCCTGGGCCGGGTTGTATTTGACGCCGGTATTGAGCGCGAGCTTGCGCAGCCGGTCGCCCGGCACATCCTTCACCGCGCCCGGCGCGAAGGCTTCGATGAGCGCGCGCAGGTTGCTCGAATCCGCCTTGAGCGCGCCGTTGAAATTCGGCTGGCCGTTGACCGCCGTCAGCACGCCGTTCGCGGCCACGCTGCTGCCGCCCGGCAGTTTCGCGGACGCGTTCTTGAGGGTGAACTGGCCGTTCGCCAGTTGCATCGACACCGCGGTGTCGTCGATCGCCTGGCCCTTGTAGACGATCTGCTGGACCGTGACATCGACACCGGCCGTGACATCGGTGGGCAGGGCGAACGGCGCGGCGGGCTTAGCCGGCGCCGACGCGTTCGAAGCTTCCGTGCTTTCCGTCTTCGCCTCGCCCGCCGGCATCAGTTTGTCCAGATCGATCCGGCCGATCGCGATGTTCGCCTGCACCTCCGGCGCGGCCTCGTATTTCGCGGCGAGGCTCATCTTGGCGGTGAGGTCGCCGAGGGTGGCGGTGAAGTTGTCGGTCTTGGCGCTGGTCTTGCCGGCCTCGATGTCGGCATCCACCGCGAAGGCCTGGGCCATCAGAGGCGGCAGCCCGTCCGCCGATTGGCCCGGCATGCCGGCGATCAGCTTCCTCAGATCGTCGCCCTTGCTGGAGAGCTTGCCGGCGACAATCGGCTTGCTGGGATCTTCGACCGCGGCAATGTTCACTTCGCCGACGAAGCCGATGGTGGCCTTGGCATCGGTCAGCGAGAAACTGACATCGAGCGGCATCGGCGCCTTCTGGTCGAGCGCGCCGGTCTTGATGTGGAAGCCAACCGGGATGTTGGCGACCGTCGCGCCGCCTTCGGCCTCGAACGGGCCCGTCAGGCTGTCCAGCGACAGATCGATATTGAGGTTCTCCACCTTCTGCTCGGTGCCCGCGGCGAGGTCGCGATAGATCAGCGTTCCGCCGTCGATCGACGCGCTCTTGATCACGACCGCCATGCCGCCGCCCGACGATGGCTCGGCGCTCGGCGTCGGGGTGACGCCGGCTTCCGGCGCCTCGACCTCCGGCGCGATCTGCCAGTTGCCGCTGCCGTCCTTCAGTTTCTCGAAAATGAAGGTCGGCTTGTCGAGCACCACCTCTTCGACCTCGACCTTGCCGGACAGCAGCGGCATCAGCGCCACTTTCACCTTGGCCGATTCGAGAGTCGCCATGTCGGGCTGGCTGCCGCCCGGCGCGTTGCCGAATCGGATGCCGGAGACCGTCACGCCCGGGGTCGGCAGGATCGACAGCGAGATGTTTCCATCGATCGCGAGCTCGCGCCCGGTCGCCTTCTTGGCCTGGGCCGCGATTTCGGCTTTGTAGTTGTTGAGATCGATGAAGAACGGCGCCGCCACGGCCGCCACGATGAGGAGGCCGATCAGGCCACCGACGATCCACAGCACTTTTTTCATGTCGTCCCTGCCCTTTTTGTGGGGAGCCGGATCGGCTCGTTTGTCGGTTCCGGGGCCGAATGGAGATGTCGGAACCGCTTGCCGTCATTATCGCTGCGGGACAAAATGCCTCGCAAGCACAAGTCGCCGGACCCTGGTGACATTTTTGCGAGCCGAGAGGCCCTGATATGGCTGATATTGTCAATCTGAACCATGTCCGCAAGGCAAAGCAGCGCGAAGAGGACAAGGCCCGCGCCCGCGAACGCCGCGTCAAGTGGGGCCGAATCAAGGCCGACCGCGAACGCGACCGCCTGCAGGGGGCCAAGGCCGAGAAGCTCCACGACGGCAACCGGCGGGAGCGGCCGGATAAGGACGAAGGCGAGAAATAGGACTCGCGCGCGCCTCCCCCAAAAACTGTCATCCCGGCCAAGCCGCGCAGCGGCGCAGAGCCGGGACCCATGGGACCTTTCCGCAACGCTGATGGATCGCATGGGTCCCGGGTCGTGCCGCTTTGCGGCCCGCCCGGGATGAGAGTGTGAGAATCGTTAGGACCTGAAAATCTTCCCCGGATTCATCCGGTTCTCCGGGTCCAGCGTCTGCTTGATGAGGCGCATCAGGCCGACCGCCTCGCCGTGCTCGCGCTCCAGGAACGCGATCTTGCCGAAGCCGATTCCGTGCTCGCCGGTGCAGGTGCCGCCCATGCCGAGGGCGCGGTCGACCAGCCGGTCGTTGAATGCCTCGGCGCGCTTCAATTCCTGCGGGTCGTTGGGATCGACGAGGATGGTGGTGTGGAAATTGCCGTCGCCGACATGTCCCAGGATCATGGCCAGCAAGCCGCTCGCCTCGATGTCCTTGCGCGTCTCGACGATGCACTCGGCGAGACGCGAGATCGGCACGCAAACATCGGTCGGCCAGCCTTTCGAGCCGGGCCGCAGCGACAGGCCGGCGTAATAGGCGTCGTGCCGCGCCTGCCATAGCTTGGTGCGCTCCTCCGGCTTCACGCTCCAGCGGAACTCGCCGCCGCCGAGATCGCCGGCGATCGCCTTCACCATCTCCACCTGCTCGGCGACACCCGCCTCGCTGCCGTGGAACTCGATGAACAAGGTCGGCTGCTCGGCATAATCCAGCTTGGAATAATGATTGCTGGCCTTCATCTGCATCTCGTCCAGCAGCTCGATACGCGCGACCGGAATGCCGGACTGGATGACGCGGATCACCGTATTGACCGCATCCGCGATGGTGGGAAACGGCGTGACCGCCGCCGCCATGGTTTCGGGGATGCCGTAGAGGCGCAGGCGCACTTCGGTGATGACGCCCAGCGTCCCCTCCGACCCGACGAACAGGCGCGTCAGATCGTAGCCCGCCGCCGATTTGCGCGCGCGGCCTCCGGTTTTCATGATGCGCCCGTCAGCCGTGACGATGGTGAGGCCGAGCACGTTCTCCCGCATCGTGCCGTAGCGCACGGCGTTGGTGCCGCTGGCGCGCGTCGAGGCCATGCCGCCCAGTGTCGCGTCCGCGCCGGGGTCGATCGGGAAGAACAGACCCTGGTCGCGCAGATGATTGTTGAGCTGCTTGCGCGTGACGCCGGCTTCGACCAGCACGTCGAGGTCGTCCGCGTTCACCTCGACCACCCGGTTCATGCGGCTCATGTCGATGGAGACGCCACCTTCCAGCGCCGCCACGTGCCCTTCCAGCGAGGTGCCGACGCCGAACGGGATGACCGGCGCGCTGTGCTTGCGCGCCAGGCGCATGATGGCCGCCACCTCTTCGGTATTCTCCGGAAACACCACGACGTCGGGATTGTGGGTGGCGTGATAGCTCTCGTCGTGGCCGTGTCGGTCGAGGATGCCGGGATTGACGCTGCAGCGCTCGCCCAGCATCGCCCGCAAGGCATCGATCAGGGGCGCCGGCTCGAATATCCGTCGTGTCGTGTTCGCGATGGCCATGCGCTCTACTCCGCTGCCTTGGGGACCGACGGCTGGCCGAAGCCGCCGCCGCCCGGGGTCTCTATGATAAAGCAATCGCCGGGCTTCATGTCGATCCGATCCGTGCCCTGCAATTCAACCACCGATCCGTCCGCCCGCTCCACATGATTGCGGCCGAGCGCGCCCTGGGCTCCGCCTTCGAGGCCATAGGGCGGAATCCGCCGGTGGCCGCTCAGGATCGCCGCCGTCATGGCCTCCCGGAAGCGGATGCGCCGCACCACCCCGTCGCCGCCGCGATGGAGGCCGGCCCCGCCGCTACCGCGCCGGATGCGGAACTCCTCGACCAGGACCGGGAAGCGGAATTCCAGCACTTCCGGGTCGGTCAGGCGCGAATTGGTCATGTGGGTCTGCACCGCATCGGTGCCGTCGAACCCGGGTCCGGCACCGGACCCGCCGGCCACCGTCTCGTAATATTGGTGCCGCTCGTTGCCGAAGGTGAAATTATTCATGGTGCCTTGGGCGGCCGCCATCACCTTCATCGCGCCATAGAGCGCATCGGTTATGCATTGCGAGGTCTCGACATTGCCGGCAACCACCGCCGCCGGATAGGTCGGGCGCAGCATGCAGCCCTCCGGGATCACGATATCCAGCGGCACCAGGCAGCCGGCATTCATCGGGATCTCGTCATCGATCATGGTGCGGAAGACATAGAGCACGGCGGCTTTCGCTACCGCCGAGGGCGCGTTGAAATTGTTCGGCCGCTGCGGCGAGGTGCCGGTGAAATCGATCCGCCCGCGCCGCGCCTTGCGGTCGACCGTGACGGTGACGGCGATCCTGGCGCCGTCATCCATCTCATAGACAAACGACCCGTCGCTGAGCCGGTCGATCACCCGCCGCACCTGCTCCGCCGCGTTGTCCTTCACGTGGCCCATATAGGCATGCACGACCGACAGGCCGAATTGCTCGACCATGCGCCGCAGCTCCTGGACCCCGCGCTCGTTCGCCGCCACCTGAGCCTTGAGGTCGGCGACATTCTGCTCGGCATTGCGCACCGGATAGGCACCGCTCGCCAGCAGCGCGCGCAATTCCGCCTCGCGGAATCTGCCCTGGTCGACCAGCTTGAAATTGTCGATCAGCACGCCCTCTTCCGCCACCTCGCGGCTGTCCGGCGGCATGGAACCGGGCGTGATGCCGCCGATATCCGCGTGATGCCCGCGGCTCGCGACGTAGAACAGAATCACCTTGCTGCCTTCGTCGAGCCCGTTCTCGCTGAACACCGGCGTGATGACAGTGACATCGGGCAGATGCGTGCCGCCGTTATACGGCGCGTTCAGCACATAGACATCGCCCGGCATGATAGTGGATCGGCCGGTTCCGTCGCGATTGGCGCGGATGATGGTCTCCACCGATTCGCCCATCGAGCCCAGATGCACCGGCATGTGCGGTGCGTTGGCGATCAGCTGGCCCTGCTGGTCGAACAAGGCGCAGGAGAAATCCAGCCGCTCCTTGATATTGACCGAATAGCTGGTCTTTTCCAGCGTCGATCCCATCTGCTCGGCGATCGACATGAAGAGGTTGTTGAAGATCTCCAGCATGACCGGATCGACCGTGGTGCCGATCGCCGCCTGGCGCGCCAGTGTCTTGCGCCGCTCCACCACCAGGTGGCCGCGCGCGGTCGCGACAGCCGTCCAGCCCGGCTCGACGATAGTGGTGCTGGTCGGCTCCAGGATGATGGCGGGGCCATCCACTTCCTGGTCGGGCCGCATCTCGGCGCGATCCAGCACGGGAGCCTGGTGATGCGCGCCGTCAGCCCAGAACGGGACCAGCGCCTTGGGCAGCGCGTCGGCTCTGGTCTCCGCGGCCAAGGTCGGATCGGCCACGGCCTCCGTGCGACCGATCGCCTCGATGCTGACGGAATCCACGATCAAGGCCTTGTCCGGCACGATGAAGCCGTACTGGCGCCGGTGCGCTTCCTCGAAGCTCGCCTTGATGGCCGCGAGGTCGCCGAAATTCGCCAGCAGCGGCGCGTCGGTGCCGGCATATTTGATGTGGACGTGGCGCTCGATCTCGATTGCCGAAGCCTCCAGGCCCTGTGCCAGCAATTCCGCCTCGCCCTCGCGCGCCAGCTCATCCAGCGCGCGTGTCAAGGACGGCAACGCGGCCGCGTCCAGTTCAGTCTCGATCGTGCGGTGGCGCAGCGTGCGCACGTCGGCAAGGCCCATGCCATAGGCCGACAGCACGCCGGCGAACGGGTGCAGGAAAATGCGCCGCATGCCGAGCTCGTCCGCCACGCGGCAGGCATGCTGCCCGCCCGCGCCGCCGAAACAGGCGAGGGTGTATTTGCTGACGTCGTAGCCGCGCTGGATCGAAATCTCCTTGATCGCGTTTGCCATGTTGGCGACCGCGATCTTGAGGAATCCTTCCGCCGTTTCTTCCGCCGAGACGTTCTTGCCGGTCGCACGCGAGATTTCAGCCGCCAGCACCGCGAACTTGGAAACGACCACCTCGCGATCCAGCTTCTGGTCGGCGTTGCGACCGAAAATGCGCGGGAAGAAATCGGGGTTGAGCCGCCCCAGCATCACGTTGCAGTCGGTGACGGTCAGCGGTCCGCCGCGCCGATAGCTGGCGGGGCCTGGATTGGCGCCGGCCGAATCCGGTCCGACCCGAAAGCGTGCGCCGTCGAAATGCAAGATCGAACCGCCGCCCGCCGCCACGGTGTGGATCTGCATCATCGGCGCGCGGACCCGCACGCCGGCGACCTGCGCATCGAAGGTGCGCTCATAGGCGCCGCTCCAATGCGACACGTCGGTCGACGTGCCGCCCATGTCGAAGCCGATGATGCGCTCGAACCCGGCCAGGCGCGCTGTCTCCACCGCGCCGACGATGCCGCCGGCCGGCCCGGACAGGATGCTGTCCTTGCCCTGGAACTTGGCGGCGTCGGTCAGCCCGCCATTGGACTGCATGAACATCAGCCGGGTTCTGGTGTTGCCGATCTCGCGCGCCACCTGGTCGACATAGCGCCGCAGGATCGGCGAGAGATACGCATCGACCACAGTCGTGTCGCCGCGGCTGACCAGCTTCATCAGGGGCGAAACCCGGTGGCTGACCGAGATCTGCTTGAACCCCAGCTCCTCCGCCAGGTCCGCCAGCGCCCTCTCATGTTGCGTATGGCGGAACCCATGCATCAGCAGGATTGCGACGCACTCGAACCCCGCCCCGCGCGCGGCCGTGAGGTCGCGCCGGGCGGCGGCAAGGTCGAGCGGTGTCAGCACCTCGCCCTCGGCCGTGACGCGCTCATCCACCTCGATCGCCTCGGCATAGAGCAGCTCCGGCAGCTTGATCTGGCGCGCGAAGATCTTCGGCCGGTTCTGATAGGCGATGCGCAACGCGTCACGGAAACCCTTGGTGACGACCAGCAACGTGCGCTCGCCCTTGCGCTCCAGCAGCGCGTTGGTCGCGACCGTGGTGCCCATTTTTATGGCAGCGACCTCGGCCGGGATCGGCGCATCGGCCTTGAGCCCGAGGATGTCGCGGATGCCCTGGATCGCGGCATCGCGATAGCGCTCCGGATTCTCCGACAGCAATTTGTGCGTCACCAGAGACCCGTCCGGCCGCTTCGCCACCACGTCGGTGAAGGTGCCGCCGCGGTCGATCCAGAATTGCCAATCGTCGACGGGGCCATTGGTGCCGGAAGCCATGCGAAAATCCTTGAAACCGCCGCATTTCCCTGCGACGAAGCGCCCCGACTATAGCGCCTGTCCGGGATCGTTCCAGCCTTGGCGCGATGGGACCCGGCGGTTATGGTCGGGGTGTGACGGGAGAAGCCACAACCACCACATGAGTATCTGGGGCAAGATCATCGGCGGGGTCGCGGGCTTCGCCCTGGGTGGGCCGCTGGGGGCACTCCTCGGCGCCATCGCGGGGCATGCCGCCGACCGGCGCATCGAGCAGGCCGAGCCCGCCGACGAGGATCAGCAGTCGCTGGACGACCGGTCGGCGAGCCGGCAGATCGCCTTCACCATCGCCGTCGTCGTGCTCGGCGCCAAGATGGCGAAGTCCGACGGCGTGGTCAACCGCGCGGAAGTCGCCGCCTTCAAGGAAGTGTTCCAGGTTCCGCCGAACGAGCTCAAGAACGTCGCGCGCCTGTTCGACCAGGCGAAGTTGGATCCGGCGGGGTTCGAGCCCTATGCCAAGCAGATCGCCCGCATGTTCCGCAGGGATCATCCGGTGCTGGAGGAATTGCTCGACGGCCTGTTCCACATCGCCAAGGCCGACGGCAACGTGCACGAAGCGGAGATCGTCTATCTGAAAAGCGTCGCCGCCATTTTCGGCATCGACGAGGCGGACTTCGCACGCATCCGCGAAGGCCATCTCGGCCCCGACAAGGCCGATCCGTACACGCTGCTCGGCACCAGCCGCTTGGCCAGCAACGAGGAGATCAAGACGGCCTGGCGCAAGCTGGTGCGCGACACCCATCCCGACAAGCTGATGGCGCAGGGCCTGCCGCCCGAATTCATCGACCTCGCCACCGAGAAACTCGCCACCATCAACGCCGCTTACGACAAGATCGCCAAAGAGCGCGGCATCAACTAGAAGACTGACCCGATGCCACCCGCTTTGCCGCAACTTGCGTTACGCAACGCCGCGATCACGTTCGGCGGCAAGCCGCTATTTGCCGGCATCGACGTCACGCTGGGGCGCGGCGAGCGGGTCTGCCTGGTCGGCGCCAACGGCTCCGGCAAGTCCACCATCCTGAAGGCGCTGGCCGGCGAGATCGAGCTCGACAAAGGCGAACGCTTCCTCCAGCCGGGTCTCAAGGTCGGATATCTGCCGCAGAATGCGGATCTGGGCGGCGGCGGATCGGTCGCGGACTATGTCGCCGCCGGCGCGCCGGGCACCGCGCCCGACGATTACCGCGTCGCGTGGGTGCTGGATCATGTGAAGTTGGAGGGCAGCCGCGCCCTCACGACCCTGTCGGGCGGCGAAGGCAGGCGGGCCGCCCTCGCCCGCACCCTGCTCGGCCGGCCGGACATGCTGCTGCTGGATGAGCCAACCAACCATCTCGACCTGCCCACCATCGAATGGCTGGAAGAAGAGCTGGCGTCCTTCTCCGGCGGCATCCTGATGATCAGCCACGACCGCGCCTTCCTGCGCACGCTGACCAGCCGCCTGTTGTGGCTGGATCGCGGCCGGCTGTTCGAGCGCGACGGCGGCTTCGACGGGTTCGAGCAGTGGTCGCAGGAGATCATGGAACAAGAGGCCGCCGAGTTCCGGCGCCTTGAGAAGCGCCTGGAGACAGAGGAATACTGGCTGCAGCGCGGGGTGACCGCGCGCCGCTCGCGCAATGAAGGCAGGCGGCGACGATTGTTCGCGCTGCGCCAGGAGAAGGCCGACAGCCTGAAAGGTCGCGGCCGCGCCAAGCTGGCGCTGGCCGATGCCGAGGCCGGCGGCCGGCTCGCCATCGAAGTGACCGATATCGTCAAGAGCTACACGCGGCCGGACGGCACGCCGCTCAAGATCGTCGACGGCTTCTCGACCCGCATCATGCGCGGCGACCGGATCGGCATCCTCGGCCCGAATGGCGCCGGCAAGACCACGCTCATCAAGCTGCTGACGGGAGACATCGCGCCCGATAGCGGGGAGGTGCGCCTCGGCATCGGCATCCAAGCCATCTATCTCGACCAGCGCCGGCAGAGCTTCGACCTCGAGCGCACCTTGTGGGAGACGCTGGCGCCGACGGGCGGGGATTCCATCATCGTCAACGGCCGGCCGCGCCACGTCGTCGCCTATCTGCGCGATTTCCTGTTCGACGAACGGCAGGCGACCATGCCGGTGCGCGTGCTGTCCGGCGGCGAGCGCGCGCGGCTGATGCTGGCCAAGCTGTTCGCCGAGCCCGGCAACCTGATCGTGCTGGACGAGCCGACCAACGACCTCGACATGGACACGCTCGACCTGCTGCAGGACGTGCTCTCCGAATACGAAGGCACGCTGCTGCTGGTCAGCCACGACCGCGATTTCCTGGACCGGCTGGTGACCAGCACCATCGCGGTCGAGGGAGACGGCGACGTGGTGGAATATGCCGGCGGCTACAGCGATTATGTCGTCCAGCGCGGCGAGCGCGCGGAAAAAACCCAGCCACGCAAATCCGAGCCAAAGCGCGCTGAGACACCGAAGCCGAGCGCGCCGGCGCGATTCTCCATGAAGGAGCAGCGCGAGTTGGACGAAATGTCCGCCAAGCTCGACCGCCTGCATGGCGAGATCTCGACGCTCGAATCGGCTCTGGCCAATCCCACGCTCTATCAGCGCGACGCCGCCAAGGCCGCGCAGGCCAGCGCCCTGCTCGCCCGCAAGCGCGACGAATTGCACGCCACCGAAGAACGCTGGCTGGAGCTGGAAGAGAAGCGCACGCATCTTTCGGGTGCGCGCTGATGCACATCTTTCTTCACTCCCACCCCCGTCATGGCAAGGCTTGGCCTTGCCATCCACGAGTTTCATTGAGCGAGACCGAGCTGCCTGAAGCAAACTCGTGGATCCCAAGGCCAAGCCTTGGGACGACGCAGTGTTGCAGTGAGCCGGTGATTCCGCTCGCTCGACTTGGCCAGGCCTGACGCATGTTGCCGCGACACATCGCCCTCATGGTGCTGGTCCAGGTCCTGTGGGGCGCCAATTTCGCGATCGCGAAGTTCGGGCTGGATTCGTTTTCGCCGATCTTCTTCGTGGCGCTGCGCTTCAGCCTGGTGGCCGTGCTTCTGGTGTTCGTCGTCGGCCTGCCCAGGCGCGACAAGCTGCTGCGCCTGCTGCCGCTCTCGGTCACCATGGGTGTCATGCACTTCACGCTGATCTTTCTCGGCATGTCCAAGCTCGACGCCGCCACCAGCTCGATCGCCGTGCAGCTGCAGACGCCCTTTGCCGCCATCATGGCCGCGTTCTTTTTCGGCGAGACGCTGGGCTGGCGGCGCATCGTCGGCATGGTCACCGCCTTCGCCGGCGTGCTGCTGATCGCCGGCGAGCCGCGCTTTTCCGCCGATCCCTGGCCGCTGCTGTCGGTCATCGGCGCGGCGCTGGCCTGGGCCATCGGCAACATCCAGGTGAAGGCCCTGGGCGACGAGATCGATGCCGTAACGCTCAACGGCTGGATCGCGATCCTGGCCGCACCGCAGCTGCTCATCGCCTCCTGGCTGATCGAGGGGCCGCAATGGCAGCACATCCCGGATGCGACCTGGGTGGGCTGGTGCGCCCTCCTCTTCCAGGCCGTGGTGATCGCGATCTTCACCTACTGGATCTGGTACAACATGATGCGGCGCTATCCGGTGAACCAGGTCATGCCCTTCACCCTTTTGCTGCCGATGATCGGGGTCGCCGCCGGTGCCCTGCTGCGCGGTGAAGACGTGACATGGCAGATGATCGTCGGTGGCTTGGCGACAGTCGCCGGCGTCGGCATTATCGTGATCCGCAGGCCCGCCGTGGTCGCGCCCGCCACCAAGACCGGAATCTGATCAGAGAGACCATGACCGACACGCCCCAAACCGCATCTCTGGCCGAATCCCTGGCGATCGAAGAGCTGCCATCCCCCAATTGCGACGACCGGCCCGCCGGGCAGAAGGTCGATATCCTGCTGCTGCACTACACCGGCATGCCGGATGCAGGCCAGGCGCTGCGCCGGCTGCGCGACCCGCAGGCCAAGGTCAGCTCGCACTATGCGATCGACGAAGCCGGCAAGATCTATCGGCTGGTGCCGGAAGAAAAGCGCGCCTGGCACGCCGGCATCAGCGCCTGGAAGGGAGAGCGCGACATCAACGCCCGCTCGATCGGGATCGAGATCGTCAATACCGGCCACGAATTCGGCTATCGCCCGTTCCAGCTCAAGCAGATGGATGCGCTGGTCGCCTTAGCCAAGGATATCAAGACCCGCCACGACATCCGGCCGGAGCGCGTGCTTGGCCACTCCGACGTCGCGCCGCTGCGCAAGCAGGATCCGGGCGAGCTGTTCGACTGGTACCGCCTGTTTGTCGAAGGCATCGCCATCTGGCCGACGCCCAAGGCGGTCGAGTGGACCGACGAGCAGTTCTTTCAGGCGCTGGCCGCGTTCGGCTACGATTTGACCGGTCCCGCCAAGGCCAATATCGACCCGCAGATGGCGCGCCGCGCCGCCTGCGTCGCCTTTTGCCGGCATTTCCGGCCCGCCATCCTGCTGCCGAAACCGGACCCCGAGATGAAGGCGATCCTGGCGGGCCTGGTTGACAAGACGCCCAATTGACAAGACCGGCGCACACTCCTAGCTAAGGCCGGTGCCAGACGGCCGGATGGCCGCTGCCGCCGCGGCTCAGTCGCGGCGGTGGAGGAAAGTCCGGGCTCCACGGAAAGACGGTGCCGGGTAACGCCCGGCGAGAGCGATCTTAGGGACAGTGCCACAGAGAACAGACCGCCACGGCACCTTCGGGCGCCGCGGTAAGGGTGAAACGGTGCGGTAAGAGCGCACCGCGAGGCCGGCAACGGTCTCGGCACGGCAAACCCCACCGGGAGCAAGACCAGATA
>DASYRS010000387.1:0-6800 GCA_036004205.1 Dongiaceae bacterium | reverse complement strand
GCGATGATCTGCGATCCGGAGATGGCGGGAAAAGCCGAGGCTGGAAAGCTGGACGACATCCGCGCCTGCATCGGCTGCAACCAGGCCTGCATCGGGCATTTCCATCTCGGCTATCCGATCTCCTGCATCCAGCATCCGGAGACCGGCCGCGAGCTCACCTACGGCACGCTGAAGCCAGCTGCGCGCAAAAAGAAAATCATCGTCGCCGGCGGCGGTCCCGGTGGCATGAAGGCAGCGGCGGTTGCGGCGGCGCGTGGTCACGACGTGATGCTCTATGAAGCCAGTGAGCGGCTTGGTGGGCAGGCTCTGCTGGCGCAGATGTTGCCCGGCCGTTCCGAGTTCGGCGGCATCGTCACCAATCTGTCGCGTGAGATGGAGCTGGCGGGCGCGCGCGGGACGTTGCGTACCAAGGTGACGCGCGCCCTCATCGAATCCGAGAAGCCGGATGCGGTGATCGTCGCGACCGGTGCCAAGCCCCGCGCGCCGGAGATCGAAGGGCTCGAGAGCGGCCATGTCGTCAATGCCTGGCAGGTGATCAGGAACGAAGCCAATGTCGGGCAATCGGTCGTGGTCGCCGATTGGCGCTGCGACTGGATCGGGATGGGCGTTGCCGAGATGCTGGCGCGCCAGGGCTGCCGCGTGCGCCTGTGCGTCGACGGCTACATGGCGGGCCAGCGCATCCACCAATATGTGCGCGACCATTGGGTCGGGCAGCTGCACAAGCTCGGCGTCGAGATCGTGCCCTATGCGCGGCTCTACGGCGTCGACGGTAACAGCGTTTATTTCCAGCACGCCACCAGCGGCGAGCCGATCATCTTCGAGGAGGTGGATACGCTGGTCGCCTCGCTCGGCCACCATCGCGTGGCGGAGCTGGAGGATGAGCTGGCCGGCTGGCCGGGCGAGGTTCACGTGATCGGCGATGCCCAGACCCCGCGCACCGCGGAAGAAGCGGTGCTGGATGGGCTGAAAGTAACCGCCGCGCTCTGAGGCGCGTCCCCCGGACTCAAAGAAACGGCCGCATCTTTGGGATGCGGCCGCTTGAGTCGGGGAGGATTGGAGTGGTCGGCGATCAAACGCTGTGGGCTGCTACGCGCCGCCGGCTTGGGGCTCGGCGGTAAAACTGGTTGCGGGCGTGGTCGGGGCGATATTCGGCCAGTCGGCAAGGGCACTGGTGTCCCAGTCGAACGGCTCCGGCTCGGTCAGGCTGGCGGCCAATAGATCGGCCAGGGATTGGTCTATTCCGGTGGTCTCGGTCATGTGGTGCGCCCTTTCCCCGAAAGCGCGGCGATCCCGATGGACCGCCTTTTCCGCATGGTCCCAGCCTGACGGCGAAATCTTTAATTTTCGTTAAAATGCAGCCAAATTTGACCTTATTGCCGGAAGTGGGTCACAGCGGGCTGAAAGGCCCCCTGGACTCGCCGCCACTTCGCATTTCGAATCAAACGCATGGTCTACGAAAGTGTGCGGCGCCGCCTTGCCGCTATGCTCGCCACAACGGCACCATCTGGACGGATATCGCAAGGCCGGGTGACCGGAACGATGAGCCGACATAACACGATCAAGGGACGGAGCACATGAGCGATCGTCAGGAGGGACTTCCCGCGACGTCCCTGTTTCTGCTCGCCACCGCGCTGCTGCTATTCGGCGTCGGCGGCGGCCTCGTGGGCTACATGGTCGGAGAGCGCCACGGCGAAAGCCGCGCGAACACCATCGTCGGTGCGCTCGCGGTTCAATGGGACGCATCGCGCGCCGACGGCGCGAGTCGATTCGATGAGGCAATCGGGAGCGCCGTTGCACGGCTGGAGAAGGCCGCCGCCGACCTCAAGGCAGAGGTTTCGATGTATCACGGCTGCGGCGCCATCTGTAATGCGATCGCCTACCAGTTCGGAGAGGAGCTGCTGCATGCGCGTGACGCGGTGAGGAAGATCGAACCGCCGACGCTGCCGCAGTGGAGCGAGGCCCTCCGACAAGGTGGCATTCCGATCGAGGCCGGCACCGATCCGTCGGCCCGGTCCGCGGTCGACGTGCAATTGACCGGCAGGTTTTCCAGATCCGCCGTGATCGCGGCGGTCGCTCTGCTCTCCGCCACGGTCGCCGCGTGTTTCGGAATGGCCTGCGCCACCGTCCTCAAGCTGCGTGCGGCGGGTGCGGAGACAATCTAGCGCCGAGATTCGCTGCTATTCGGCTGCATAGGGCGATTGCTCGCTGGCCCGCCTGGCCGCGCGGCGCGACCATTCCACCACCTTGCTTTCACGCTTGGGGGCGCTGCGGCGCGGGCCGATGCCCGGATGCGCCAGCGCGACCGACTGGATGACGGCCCGCTGCCAGTCGATACCGTATTCCTTGGTCCAGCGAAGATTCCGTTGCGCCGTCGCGAGGTCGCACGGGTCGGGCATCGCCTTCCGGACGCTGACGATGATGGCGCAGACATCCCTGGCCCCGGCGGCGGCGCGGTCGATCGCGTGTTGCATGGTGACGGCTCTGCCCGTTACGCCGACAAAGTCCGGCAGCACCGCCACCCAGCCGCCCGAAGGGTGCTGGAGCGCCACAACGAGATATTCGACCATCACGCCCTCCATCGCGCATACAACGCGCCCCAACGGCCGGAATGCCAATTCCGGCCTTGCCTTCCCCCCGACTTGTTGAATTCGCTCCCGGTATCGGCGGCGTTTCAGCCGCTGCCGATAATTCTGTCTATGTCGTCCGCGATTCGTTGCCATTGGACCACGGCACGCCGCAGATCTTCGTATTGTTGAACCGACGGCGATCTTCGAGCGTAGCCGGCGGTCTGGATGTCTTTCCCGATCCTGATGATATCGATGCGCGCGCCACCTTCAAGCTCCATCGCGCGCATCAGGCCATCGATGTTCTTAACGTTCATGTCGGCATCTCTCGCGTCTCCAGGCGGATGTTAAACGCCTAGGGGCCTACAACCCGACGCAGTAAGCGTCGGCGGACATAATGCAAATCGCCTCGCGGGGTTCCCGCACCCTGAGGATAACCTTCCAACGGATGGCGCGCGCACGCGCATTTTGAGAGAAGAGCGCACCGTTTCTTCGCGCATAGCGCGACACGTGAAATCCACATGTCATAGAAAAGCCCCGGTTCCGCGAATTCTGCGGCCGACCTCGCGTGTTATCGTTATGCACGCAAACGGTCTGCTGGGTGCGCGTTTTTTGATCGGCGTTGCCCACGGATCAGGCAGAAGGAAGGCGCAGATGAAGCGGCTCTTAGCGTTGTTATTCGTGGGTTTGATGGTTGTCGGTCTGGCGGGTCGGCCAGCTGCGGCATCGACCTTCGATCTTGGTGTGATCACGCCGGGCGATGACACCAAGGGGTTTGTTGCGAACTTCGGAACCGGCATCACCAACTTCGAGGACACAATAAAGTTCTCGTTGACCGCACTCAGCACGTCGCTGGTCGGTAAGATCAAAGACATCGCGTTCGGCGGTGTCGACAGCGTGAACTTCCAGCTCGATCTGTTTAACGATTCGGCACCGACCACCTCGCTCGGCACGTTCACCGATCTGACAGGCACGACCCTTGCCTTCAGTTACCTGAACCTGGCGGCGGGCGATTATTTCTTCCGCGTGATGGGCGACACGGGGCCGAAGGGCAACATCTACAAGTATCGTTTCACCGCCGGAACGGAGGTACCGCTTCCCCCGGCCCTGCTGCTGTTCGCGACGGCGGTCGGTGGGCTCGGTGTATTCGGATACCGGCGTCGAAAGCTGGAATCCTAGGTCACCCGGATTCCAGACTAAAGCCACTTACGAGCCTCCGGAGCGATCCGGAGGCTCTTTTTCATGCACGGACAAAGCGGCCGCCCTCGCCCGCAGCAGCCGCCACTCGGACCAGGCGACACCCCCCACCACCAAGGCACCGCCGGTAACCTGCTGCATAGTCGGCGCCTCGCCGCCGACGGCGAGCAGCGCGATGGCGACGATCGGAACCAGGTTGGTATAGAGCGAGGCCACCACCAGGTTGGTCTTGGCGACGCCGAAATTCCACAACAGCAGGCCGATCACCACCGAGCCCGCGATCATCCACACGAAGATGCCGAGGTCCCAGCCTTGCGGCACGGCCGGCACGGCCTGCGCCCAGCCGAACGCGCGCGCCAGGAAATAGCCCACGATCAGCGGAACGGCGCCGTGCGCCATCGTGTTGGCCGCCTTGCGCAGCTGCGACCAGCCGCCGAGCCAGCGGTGGATCGCGATCGAGTACCAGGCCCAGAGGGCCGAGGCGATCAGGACCAGCAGCTCGCCGCCGCGCAGTTCGAGACTGAGCTGTCTTCCCGACCAATCAACGCTGGCCAGCGCGCAGCCGACGACCGCGAGGACGACGGCCGGCGTCAGGCGACGATCGAACGGAATGCGAAACACAAATCCGCCGACGATCGCGGCGATCACCGGATTGGCCGCCGCCAGCACGGCCGCGATGACCGGGTTCGCGTGAGCGACGCCGATCGTGTAGATGAAGGCAAAGGAGCCGAGCCCGAGCCAGCCCGGCACCAGGGCGCGCCAGATGGCGGGCCGCACGGCAGGACGCGCGAACCCTTCCGCCAGCCAAAGCGCGCCATAGAGCAGCGGCACGCCCCCGACATAGCGCACCGCGCCCAGGAAGAACGGATCCCAGGTATGCGCAAGATGCGTGATCACCGGGATCATGGTGCCCCAGGCACAAGCCACCGCCACCAGAGCCAGATTGCCGAGCTTGCGTTGGTCCATATTGCTATCGGATGAGCAAATCGAGGATGCGCCGGATCGCGCCCGGCGAAGACGGACAACCGAGGTTGTCCAGCGCGGCGTCGAGCCGGGCGGGATCGATCGCGTGCGCGCCATCCGCGGTCTGCGTTGCCGGCACGGCGATGGTCTCCACCTGCATCAAGGCGTTGAGCTTGAGCACGTTGCGCCGGCGCCTGGTCTCCATCACCAGCACGCGCGCGCCGGGCCGCATGAATGCCGAGAGATGCAGCGCGCTGCCGTCCACGCCGGCGAGGATATCGGCGGCGGCCGCGGCGCGGATCTGATCGGAGAGGCTCATCCGCTGCGGATGGAGCACGGCAAAGCCGCGCCCCTTCATGCGCCGCTCGATCGCCGCCTCGTTCGCGAGACGGCCCTGCCCTTTCAGGAGCCGGCGCGACAGGTAGATGCGCTTCGCCTGCGATCCGCCCGGCGAGCCCAGGGCCGCCTCCCGCAGCGAGCGATAGACGTCGCTGAAATCATAGTGCGGGCCGTTCGACATGTCGTAAGCACGCGGCGGGAGCGCCAGCTCGTCGACCGCAATATCGGTCGTCGCCATGACGACGCGCTCAGGCGGGATCCCCAGCAGCCTCAGGCATTCGACGCCATGGGGGCGCTGCGTGAACACATTCTCGCCACCCTCCTCGAACGGATGGAACAGCAACGAAACCTCTTTATCCACCTCGCGGACCCAATAGAGGGCGGAGATCGTCTCCAGCATGAAGTGGCCGAAATGGGTGAAGGCGTGGCCGAGATAGATCGCACGGGTGAGCCGCGTTGCCGCCCTTCGGCCAGCCGGCGCCTCCGATAACGCGATGGGATCGCGCGCCCGATACTTGTCGGGGACGCGCAGCGATGCCGGCACCAGCGCGCCTGCGGAATCGTAGACGGCGCCGAGATGGAACCTGCCGGCGCGATCCATCACCGCGCGCGTCACGGTGGCGTCAGGCAGCCGCTCGATCATCTCGCGATGCGGGCGCGGCAGCGGCGCGGCGGGATCGCCCATCTCAGAGCGCGCGTACAGGCAAAGGCCCGCCGCGGAAAACGGCGGGCCTTCGTGCATTCATCTCTGCGACCGTTAGCGCGAGTAGAACTCGACCACCAGGTGCGGTTCCATGGTCACCGGATAGGGCACGTCCGCGAGCTGCGGGATGCGCACCAGCCTGGCGGTCATCTTTTTGTGGTCGGCCTCGATATATTCCGGCACGTCGCGCTCGCCCATCTGGGTGGCGCCGAGCACCAGGGTCAATTCGCGCGACTTGTCCTTCACTTCGACCACGTCGCCTTCCTTCAGGAGGTACGAGCCGATGTTGACGCGCTTGCCGTTGACCTTGATGTGGCCGTGGCTGATGAACTGGCGGGAGGCGAACACGGTCGGCACGAACTTGGCGCGATAGACCACGGTCTCGAGGCGACGCTCGAGCAGGCCGACCAGATTCTCCGAGGTGTCGCCGCGGCGGCGGGACGCCTCTTCATAGAAGCGGCGGAACTGGCGCTCGCCGATATTGCCGTAGTAGCCCTTGAGGCGCTGCTTGGCCATCAACTGCAGGCCGAAATCGGTCGGCTTCTTGCGGCGCTGGCCGTGCTGGCCGGGGCCATATTCGCGGTCATTGACCGGGCTCTTGGGGCGACCCCAGAGATTGACGCCCAAACGGCGGTCAATCTTATGCTTTGCGCTCAGGCGCTTACCCATGATCTGTCCTTTCTCGCTCGCGGCGATGTTGTTGTTGTCCCGGCTGTCCGGCCCGCCTTTAGGGGGCGGCGGCTGGGCAGGTTCGCGATGGATCCGGCCCGGCTCGGGAGCGCGCGGACTATAGTGACAAAAAAGCCCAAGTCAAGGAACCGCAAGCCGCGCCTCGCCAGCTCAATTCCATGACGGATTCATGATATAACTCAATGCACTAGCTTATATTTTCCGACGCGAATTGCCAGCCCTTCGGGGGATCGGCTAGTCTCCGGAGGGCGAGCGCAGGACCCCAAAACGGGAGGCTGCCGCCGCCCCCATCACAAACGGTTATCATGAAATACCTGGAAGAATGGCTCGACGAGCGGAAGGTC
>DASYRS010000386.1:0-10061 GCA_036004205.1 Dongiaceae bacterium | reverse complement strand
ATGGTGCTTTTGCGCAAGACCGCCCTCGGCCTGCAGATGCGGGCGGTGACGCAGAATCGCCGCATGGCCGCCGCCATGGGCATCCGAACCGACTGGGTCGATTCGCTGACCTTCGGCCTCGGCTCCGGCGTCGCCGGAATTGCCGGCGTGGCCTTGAGCCAGATCGACAATGTCAGCCCCAATCTCGGCCAGTCCTACATCATCGACAGCTTCATGGTGGTGGTGTTCGGCGGCGTCGGAAACCTGTGGGGCACCCTGGTCGGAGCTGTCTCGCTCGGCATCGCCAACAAGCTGTTGGAGCCGGTCGCCGGTGCGGTGCTGGGCAAGATCGCGGTGCTGGTCCTGCTCGTGCTCTTCATCCAGCGCCGGCCGCGCGGCCTGTTTCCGGTCAAGGGACGGGCGGTGGAATCATGATCGCTGAACGCCTCGGACTCATGCGCGGGCTCGCCGCTGCCGCGGTCGTCCTTGCGATCGGATTCGCTGTCGGCGGACTCAGCCTGCTGCCAGCGGAGTCCGCACTGCATGTCCCGGGCTATGGCGTCACCCTGACCGGAAAGTATCTGTGCTATGCGTTGCTGGCGCTCAGCGTCGACCTTGTGTGGGGCTATGTCGGGATCCTCAGCCTCGGCCACGGCGCATTTTTCGCGCTCGGCGGCTATGCGATGGGCATGTATCTGATGCGCCAGATCGGGACACGCGGTGTCTATGGCGATCCGGTCCTGCCGGATTTCATGGTGTTCCTGAACTGGCAGAAGTTACCCTGGTACTGGTACGGCTTCGACAATTTCCTCTTTGCCGCTCTGATGATCATGCTGGTGCCGGGCGCCTTGGCCTTCGTCTTCGGCTATCTCGCCTTCCGCAGCCGCGTCACCGGTGTCTATCTCTCCATCATCACCCAGGCGCTGACCTATGCCCTGATGCTGGCTTTCTTCCGCAACGACATGGGCTTCGGCGGCAATAACGGCCTCACCGATTTTAAGGACCTGCTCGGCGCCAATCTGCAGGCTGGCGGCACACGTGCCGGCCTGGTGGTCGCGAGTGCCGTGGCGCTGGCCGGATTCCTGCTCGCCTGCCGCCACTTGACCCTGTCGCGGTTCGGCAAGGTGCTGATCGCGATCCGTGACGCGGAAAGCCGCACGCGGTTCCTCGGTTACCGAGTCGAGCGCTACAAGCTGGCTGTCTTCACCTTCTCCGCGGTGATGGCCGGGATCGCCGGTGCGCTGTACGTGCCACAGATCGGCATCATCAATCCCGGCGAGTTCGAGCCGGCCAATTCCATCGAGGCCGTCATCTGGGTCGCGGTCGGCGGGCGCGGCACGCTGGTCGGCGCGGTGGTCGGCGCTGTGCTGGTCAATTTCGCCAAGACGATACTGACCGGAGCGTTTCCTGAAATCTGGCTGTTCGTCCTGGGTGGCCTGTTTGTCATCGTCACGTTGTTCATGCCGCGTGGACTGATCGGATTGTGGTCGAGCGTCGCGCGCCGACTGCGCCGGCCGGACTCTGGCGGAACGCCGGTGTTGAAGCCGATGGAGGCCGGGGAATGAACGCTGCCCTGGCCGAACTGCCGCCGGTGGAGTCGACGGAGGACCGGCAGTCGCTGCTCTATCTCGACGGCATCACGGTCAGCTTTGACGGCTTCAAGGCTCTCAACAACCTGTCGCTGGTGGTCGATCCCGGCGAGATGCGCGCCATCATCGGCCCGAACGGCGCCGGCAAGACCACCATGATGGACGTCATCACCGGCAAGACGCGGCCACAGACCGGCCGCGCCCTGTTCCGCGGCAACTCCGACCTGACGCAGCTGGACGAGGCGGAGATCGCCGAACTCGGCATCGGCCGCAAGTTCCAGAAGCCTACTATCTTCGAGATGCACAGCGTGCAGGACAACCTGCTGCTGGCGCTGAAGGGCGACCGGCGACCCAGCCGCGTGCTGTTCGCGCGCGCGCGCCGGGCAGAGCTGGAGCGGATCGGGCAGATTCTCGAGACCACGCGCCTCGCGCCGCTGCGCCACCGTCCGGCCGGCGAGCTGTCACACGGCCAGAAGCAATGGCTGGAGATCGGCATCCTGCTGGCGCAGGAGCCGGAGCTGTTGCTGGTGGACGAGCCGGTCGCCGGCATGACCGATGCGGAGACCGAGCAGACGGCGGAGCTGCTGCGGCGGATCAACGAAACACGGTCGGTGATCGTGGTGGAGCATGACATGACCTTCGTGCGCGCCCTCGACGTCAAGGTGACGGTGCTGCACGAAGGCTCCGTCCTGGCGGAAGGATCGCTGGACCATGTCAGCGCCGATCCGCGGGTCGTCGAAGTCTATCTGGGACGATAGCGATGCTGCGGCTCGAGCAAGTCGATCTGCGATACGGCGCCGCCTTGGCGCTGCGGAACGTGTCCATCGGCGCCGAGGTCGGGCAGGTGACGTGTCTGCTTGGGCGCAACGGTGTCGGGAAGTCCAGCCTGCTGCGCGCGATCGTCGGCCATCATCCGATCTCCAAAGGCTCTATCGCCTGGAACGGCGAGGACATCAGCCGCCTCAAGCCCTATGAGCGCGCGCGCCGCGGCATCGGCTATGTGCCGCAGGGGCGGGAGCTCTTCCCGCTGCTGACCGTGCAGGAGAATCTGGAGACCGGCTTTGCCGTGCTGCCGCGCGGCGCGCGCAAGTTGCCGGAGCAGATCTTCGAGCTGTTCCCCGTGCTGAAGGGCATGTTGCGCCGGCGCGGGGGCGACTTGTCCGGTGGCCAACAGCAGCAACTGGCGATCGCCCGCGCCTTGGTGACGAGGCCCAAGCTCTTGCTACTCGACGAGCCGACCGAAGGCATTCAGCCCTCGATCATCAAGGATATCGGCCGGATTATTTCGCTGCTGAGCAAATCGGGCGAGATGGCCCTCCTGTTGGTGGAGCAATATTTCGACTTCGCGCACGAGCTCGCCGACCGCATCGCGGTTATGGATCGCGGCGAGATCGTCATCGACGAAGCGATCGACGCCATCGATCCCGCTGCGGTTCGCAGAAGAATCTCGGTTTAGCCAATTCGTCTGCGCAGGACGATGCTCGGATCGTCCGCAAGCACTCCGGATGGGTATCGGGCTCGCTTCGGGCTCTCGGAGCTGTCGTCAAGTCCGGCGAGTCCGCAACGCGCCGCAAGGCGAACATTGATCGGACCGCGTTCGCCAATCGATCAATGAGTGCATGGCCTGGTTGGATACGCGGCCGCGCCAGCTAGGCCGACGGAGGCTCCTCGTCGAACAGGATGCGGCTGGCCGCGCCCTCCAGGTCGTCGTACTGCCCGCTCTTGAGCGCCCACAGGAAGGCCGCCAGGCCGAGCGCGCCCAGGAACAGCGCCACCGGAATCAGGTACAGCAGGATCGTCATTGCAATCTCATCTTTCCCAGCCGCAGCGCGTTCGCGATCACCAGGATCGACGACGACGACATGGCAAGCGCGGCGATCAGCGGCGTGACATACCCCAGCATGGCCAGCGGGACCGCGGCAAGATTATAGACCAGCGCCAAAGATAGATTCTGGCGCATCAGCCGATCGGCCGTCCGCGCCAGCGCAAGCACGTCCGGGATCGCCGCCAGGGAAGCGCCCTGGAACACGATGTCGGCGGCGCTCTGCGTCACGTCGGTTCCAGTCGCCGGCGCCATCGAGACTTGTGCCGCCGCCAGGGCGGGCGCGTCGTTGAGGCCATCGCCCACCATCAGCACCCGCCGCCCGGCGGCACGCAATTGCTCGAGATGCGCGACCTTGTCCGCCGGCCGCATGCCGCCGTGCCAGGATTCGATGCCGAGCCCGGTCGCGACGGCGCGGACCGCTGCCGGACGGTCGCCCGAACAGATTTCGACGGTGCAGCCCATCGCGCGCAGGCGCTGAATGGCCGCCGGCCCGTCCGGCCGGAAATCGTCGTGGAATTGAAAGCGGACAGGAGGACGGTCGGAGCCGGCCAGCCACAGCGACTGCGCGTCGCCGCCATCGTCCGCCTCGCCGACAAAAGCATGGCTGCCCAGGCGCCAGGTTCCGGCGCCGTCGGTAAATTCAAGGCCGCTGCCCGCGATCTCCCGCACGCCATCTTTGGGCGCAACCCGCGGCGCGGCGCGGCGGATGGCACGAGCGAGCGGATGCCGGCTGCCGGCCGCGATCGCGGAGGCGATGGTGAGCGCCTCGGGATCGGCGTTGTCCAGCAGGCGCAATTCGCCGGTGGTGAGCGTGCCGGTCTTGTCGAAAACGACGTAGTCGACCTCGCGCAACCGCTCCAGCGCGTCGCCCGCTTTTAGCAGGATGCCGGAGCGCATCAGGCGCTGGCTGGCCGCCACCTGCACCACCGGCACCGCGAGCGCCAGTGCGCACGGGCAGGTGATGATGAGGACCGCGACGGCGATCAGCAGGGCAGGCTGCCACGCCATGTCGCCCAGCAAGGTCCAGCCGAGGAACGTGAGCAGCGCGACCGAATGCACCACCGGCGAATAGAGCCGCGCCACGCGATCGGCGATCCGCACATAGCGGCCGCGGCGCGCTTCGGCCGCTTCCATGAGGCCGATGATGTCGGCCAGCAAGGTCTTGGCCCCGGACTGGCGCGTGACGATGCGGAGCGGAGCGGTCAGGTTGACGGCGCCGGCGAAAACCTCGTCGCCGGCTTTGCGCGATACCGGGACCGACTCGCCCGACAGGATGCTGAGATCGAGATCGCTGGCGCCGCTTTCGATCACGCCGTCGACCGGTACCCGCCCTCCCGCCGATACCAGAACGCGCATGCCGGGTTGCACCGATGTCGGCGGCAAATCGCGGGTGGCGCCATCGTCATCGACCACCGTGGCGGCGGTCGCGTTGAGCGCCGCCAATTGCTCGACGGCAAGGCGCGCCCGCGCCCTGACGCGCCGGTCGAGATAGCGGCCGATCAAGAGGAAGAACAGCAGAGTGACCGCCGAATCGAAATAGGCATGCTCGCCGCCGCGGAAAGTCTCGATCAGGCTGATGGCGGGCGCGAGGATGACCGCCAGCGAGATCGGGACATCCATGTTGGTGCGCCGATTGCCGATGGCCTGCAGCGCGGACCGGAAAAAGGGCTGGCCCGCATAGGCGATCACGGGAACGGCGATCAACGCCGAGATCCAGTGGAACAGGTCGCGGGTCCCCGCCGCCATGCCTTCGGCGTGGCCCGCCCATACCGATACCGACAGCAGCATGATGTTGCCGGCCGCGAATCCCGCCACCGCCATGGCCCGCAGCAGCGCCTTGGATTCGCCATCGTCGGCGGATTGCAGCAGGCACGGATCGAACGGCACCAGGCGATAGCCGAGCCGCTGGACCCGGTCGATCAGCGCGATCGGATCGGCGGCGCCCTTCAGCCAGCTCAGCGTCAGCCGTCGCGTGGAGAGGCTGACGCGCGCCTGCCGCACCCCGGGCTCGCGCTGGAGGCTCTGCTCGATCAGCCAGACACAGGCGCCGCATTGCAGCCCATCGACCATCAGGGACAAACGGCACGTGCCGTCCGGCTCGGCGACGACCCACGCCGATGGATCGGCGGCAACCGGCGCTGCCTCCGGTCGCGCGCCTTGAGTGACGCCCGTCAGTGACCGCCGCTCATCGTAGCGGCCGAGCCCCAGGCCCTTGATCAATTCGAACGCGCCGGCGCAGCCGCGGCAGCAGAACTGCACGCCGTCCATGACAAGATCGCCGCAATGCTGGCACGCAACGCTCATCTCATGATCACTTCACGAACAACCGCTCGCTCTGCTGCCAGGCGACGTCGCCGCGGCGCGCCACCAGCCGCAGCTCCCACTGGCCCGGCGCGGGCAGGGCGAATTGCGCCGTATATCTTCCATCGCCCGCCGACTTCGGCGCCAGGCTCACGTCCATGCCGTCATTGCTGGGACGGACGAGATAGGCCTGGACCTTCAGGCCATCGAGCGGATTTCCGGATTGGTCGGTCATGCGTACGCTGAGCGTACGCTGGCCATCGGCGACGTCGGAGATTGCCGCGCGATACTGCCAGCCGAGGCGTTTCTGCGCCGTTTCGGCGGCCAGTGTCGTGTTGTAGTCGAGCCCGCGCTCATAGGCATTCTCGGTCTCAAGGCCGCTGAAGGTATCCTCGGCGAAAAAGATGAGAGTGGCGTTGACTGCGATCACCACCAGGAAGCCGCCGATGAATAGCATCGGCACCCAGTGGGGTAGGAACCGCGCGATCCCCGAGCGCGGGTTACGGAACGGGTGCACTGAAGATGGCGCCATGGCCGCTCTCCTCCTTGCTCGTCGTATCAATGACGGTGATCTCGATCGAGGTCGATTTTCGCGACAGTGCCGCGTGCGGGGCGCGCAACAGCAGTCGGAATGTGCCGACCGAGTCACCCTTGACGGCGATCGGTTCACCCTCGCGTCCGACGATCCTGGAGCCCAGATCATCGATACCCGTGACGCGAATCTCGTATTGCGCCGGCTCCCTGAACTTGTTGGATATCTTCACGGCGTACGCGTTCTGGATGTCGCCATTCGCCAGCCGGACGAACAAAGGCGCACGGTCGGCCTGGACGGTGACATCGAGGTGCGAGCGCAGGGCGAGGCTTACCAGCATCGCGGCGCCCGCCACCAGCAGCAAGGTGGCGTAGATGACCGTGCGCGGCCGGATCAGGCGCAAAGAAGGTGGCGGCTCCTTGCGCGCCAGGGCTGCCTGGTCGGCCAGCGAATCATAGGCGATCAAGTCGCGCGGCAGCCCGATCTTGTCCATGACGGAATTGCAGGCATCGACGCACAGTCCGCAACCGATGCAGGCCAGTTGCTGCCCGTCGCGGATGTCGATGCCGGTCGGACAGACCCGGACGCACAGCTCGCAATCGATGCAATGGCCGCGCTGCGAGAAGTCGGTGCCCTTCTTGGCATGGCCGCGCGGCTCGCCGCGCCAGTCGGCATAGGTGACGAGCAGCGAATGCTCGTCGAACATGGCGCTCTGAAAGCGTGGCCACGGGCACATGTAGATGCAGACCTGCTCGCGTGCCCAGCCTGCCAGCAGGTAGGTCGTGGCAGCGAACAGGCAAGTGAAGCCATAGACCGCCGTGCTGGCCCGCCCGGTGAAAATCTCGCGCACCACGGTCGGGGCGTCGTTGAAATACATGATCCAGGCCCCTCCGGTCGCAAATGCGATCAGCAGCCATGTTCCGTGCTTGGCGATCTTCAAGACGAGCTTGCGCGCCGACCAGCGCTCCGCATCCAGCTTCATGCGCTTGTTGCGGTCGCCTTCGATCCAGCGCTCGACCTGCATGTAGAGGTCGGTCCACACCGTCTGCGGGCAGGTGAACCCGCACCAGACACGGCCTGCGACCGACGTGACGAGGAACAGGCCGATCGCGCCCAGGATCAGAAGGCCGGCGAGGTAATAGACTTCCTGGGGCCAGATCTCGATCCAGAAGAAATAAGCGCGCCTGCCCGCCATGTCGACCAGGACCGCCTGGTCGGGCGCGTTCGGCCCGCGGTCCCACCGCAGCCAGGGCACCAGGTAGTAGATCGAGAGCAGGACGGCGAGCACGACCCACTTGATTGTGCGGAAGCGCCCGGCAATCCTTTGTGGATGAACCTTCACGCGCTCGGCATATAGGGAATCAGTCACTGCCATGATTGAATACGGACATTTCTTGCGCCGTGCTATTGGCCGCCGCTCAGGCTGTGCACGTAGACGGCCAGCATCTTGATCCAATTGTCGCTGAGCCGGCCTTCCCAGGTAGGCATCACGCCATGCCGTGGACGCGTCACCTGCGCCACGATGCTCTTGTAGTCGCCGCCATACATCCAGATCGAATCGTTGAGCGCCGGCGCCCCCAGTTCCAGGTTGCCTTGTCCCTTGTCGCCATGGCAGGCGGCGCAGTTCTCGGCAAAAACCCGAACGCCGCGTTCGACCGCCGCCGCATCGGCAGCGCCGCCGGACAGCGCGAGCACGTAGTCGGCGACATCGGACATCTGCTCGGGCGTCAGCACCTGGTCGGCGCCGAATTTCGGCATCTCCGAGGCGCGCGTGTCGGCATGGGTCGAGCGCACGCCGACGCGGATGGTGTGCTCGATATCGGCCAGCGTGCCGCCCCACAGCCAGGAATCGTCCGCCAGGATCGGATAGCCGGGGCCGCCCTGGCCGCCGGCGCCGTGGCAAGGCGCGCAATTCTCCGCGAACACGGCCTTGCCGCCGTTCTGCGCGAAGTCGAACAATTCCGGATCCTGGACGATCTGGTCGACCGATGAACTCGCAATGCGGTCCAGCCAGACCTTCTGTGCGTCGGCCGCGGCGGCCGCCTGCTGCTCATAGCTCGCGCGCGTTGAATAGCCGAACATGCCGTGCGTGTAGCCGGCCAAGGTCGGCCAGGCCGGATAGACGATCCAATACCCGATCGCCCAGACGATGGTGGCATAGAGCACGTAGACCCACCATTTCGGCAGCGGCGTGTCGAGTTCCTTGATGCCGTCCCAGACGTGTCCGGTGGTCTCGGTACCAGTTACCGGATCGCGTTCGATCTCACTCATGGGACTGACCCTCCGAATCGGTGCGGAACGGAATCCGCGAGCAATCCTCGAAATGCTTCTTGTTGCGCGGCCTCAGGGCGTAGAAGAAGACGCCCAGGAACAGCACGACCATCCAGACGATCCACAGCGGCCGCGCCAGATGCGACAGATCCAGCCAATCCATCACTGGCCTCCCGCCGCGCTTGTCTGGGCGTATTCCGGGCGATAGGTCGTGAAATCCACCATGCGTCCCAGAACCTGCAGATAGGCGACCAGCGCGTCCATTTCCGTGATCTCGTCCGGGTTGCCGTCGAGGTCGCCGGTTGCGGCATGCGGATAGCGCGATTCGATCCCCGATAGATCGGCATCCGGCGTCGCCTGAGCGGCCAGATCGGCTCCGGCGTTCTCGACCATCGCATCGTCGTGCGGTACCCCGACGATCCGCAGCGTGCGCAGGTGCTCGGCGATGTCGGAGGGATGGACCACCGTGCGGGCCAGGTGCGGGTAGCCGGGCATGATGGATTCCGGCACGACCTGCCTGGGGTCGATCAAGTGCGCGACATGCCAGTCGTTGGAATACTTGCCGCCGACGCGCGCCAGGTCCGGCCCGGTGCGCTTGGAGCCCCACTGGAACGGATGGTCGTACATGCTCTCCGCTGCGAGTGAGTAGTGGCCGTAGCGCTCGACTTCATCCCGTAGCGGACGAACCATCTGGGAGTGACAGAGGTAGCACCCCTCGCGGACATAGACGTTACGTCCGGCAAGCTCGAGCGGCGTGTACGGCCTGACGCCGTCGACCTTCTCGATTGTGCTCTTGAGATAGAACAACGGGGTGATTTCGACGAGGCCGCCGATTGCGACGACCACGAGGATTCCCGCGACCAGGATGATCGAGTTCTTTTCGAAGATTTGGTGCCGTGTCCAGAAAGACATTTTAGCGCTCCTCATTCCGCCGGCTGAAGAGCGACGGGCGACTGCACTTCCGCTTCGCCAACACGCACCGTCATCCAGAGATTATAGGCCATGATCAACGACCCGATCAGGAACAGCGCCCCGCCTGCGGCGCGGATGATGTAGAAGGGATGCATCGCTTCCACGGTTTCGATGAAGGAATATTCGAGGAAACCGAGCGAGGTGTAGGCGCGCCACATCAGGCCCTGCAGGATTCCCGACACCCACATCGCCGAGATGTAGAGCACGATGCCGATGGTGGCGATCCAGAAATGCCAGTTGACCAGTTTCAGGCTGTAGAGCCCCTTGCGATTCCACAACCAGGGAATCAGGCAGTACAGCGCGCCGAAGGAAACAAAGCCGACCCAGCCCAGCGCACCGGAATGCACGTGGCCGATGGTCCAGTCGGTGTAGTGGCTGAGCGAATTCACGACCTTGATCGACATCATCGGTCCTTCGAAGGTCGACATGCCGTAGAAAGCGACCGACACGACCAGCATGCGCAGCACCGGATCGGTGCGAAGCTTGTCCCAGGCGCCCGACAGCGTCATCAGGCCGTTGATCATGCCGCCCCATGACGGCATCCACAGCATGATCGAGAACGTCATGCCGAGCGTCTGCGCCCAGTCCGGCA
>DASYRS010000385.1:0-8708 GCA_036004205.1 Dongiaceae bacterium | reverse complement strand
GAACCCGCGCCGATGACGAAGAGGTCGTAGTCGTATTTGGGCATCGGCTCTCCTAACCCTTGGAAATCCCCGCTATCTTCGTGTAATGCGGGCTGACATACTGCAACGGCGGAACGGCGCACGTCCACACAGCGGAAGATGTGGTAGTTCAGGCGAACCGCCTCTACGCCTCCCAGCCCGCCTTGCGCAGGCCATCGATGAAGTTTGCGCGGTGGGCCGGGTCGGCATATGGATTGGTGACGTCCCATGTGCGTTCCGCATTCTTGGGCATAAGCCGGCGCATCTCGGCCAGTGCCAGCCGTGCTTCTTCCAAGCGTCCAAGACGGCCGTAGCAGGCAGCGAGCGTGCGGTACAGCACGTGGGTCGGCCGAATGGCAATGCCCATGCGGGCCATCTTGGCCGCATCCTCGTAGCGTCCCTGGTGATAGTGCGCCAACGCCAGATAGTTGTCGAAGAAGAAGGTCAGAGGATCGCGCGGACTGAGACGCATCGCGCGCTGGAATGGGTCCGAGGCCTGCTCGAACCGACCGGAAAAGACACGGGCTACACCGAGCATGTAGTAGCCGAGGGCAAAGTTCGGAGTCAGATCGATGGATTTCTGAGCCTCGCTGATCGCATCTTCCAACCGTCCCGTCAGCAGGCTACCCCACGCCAAAATGTAGTGCGCGTAGGCATCCTTGTCATCCAGCTCGACAGCGCGCCGTGCTGACGCGTACAGCGCCTGTCGGTCAGCTTCAACATCCTGGCTCCATTCAAAAACGAGTTTCTGCGTGAAGACACGCGCCAAGCCGATATGTCCGGGCGGGAACGTCGGGTCGAGCTCGATTGCTCGCCGCATGGCGCGCTCTGCCTGGATGCAGCTGTCGGCGTTGAATTGAAAGAACCACCATGAGCCCCGCATGTAGTGGTCCCAGGCATTCATGGTCTCCGTGCTCGTGCGGACGGCACGCCGCCGCTCGACCTGCCCAAGTTCAGGCTCGATGGCGCCCACCACGCTTTGGGAGATCTCGTCCTGCACCTCGAAAGCGTCCGTGAGATCGCGGTCGTAGCGTTCGCTCCAGATGTGCGTGCCGGTCGCCGCCTCGATGAGCTGTGCGGTGATGCGCAGGCGATTACCCGCCTTGCGCACGCTGCCTTCGAGCACGTAACGGACGCCCAATTCTCGGCCGACCTGCTTGATGTCGACTGCCTTGCCCTTGTAGACGAAGCTTGTGTTACGGGCGATGACGAACAGCCAGCGCCATTTCGATAGCGCCGTGATGATGTCCTCGCTGATGCCATCGGCAAAATACTCCTGCTCGGGATCACTCCCCATGTTGGTGAAGGGCAGGATGGCGATCGACGGCTTGTCGGGCAGCGCCAGCATGCCGGGCGAGCCGGCAGCCGGCGCTTCCAGCATGTCAGTCCGATCCCAGGCTACCCGGTAGGTGCGCACCGGACGCGCGATGTTCTTGGCCGTCTGATCGCCCATATACGCACAGGGGAATGAGAGCTTGCCCTGAATCTGCTCCCAGACCGTGCCCGAGACCAAAATGCCGCCAGGCTCCGCCATCTGCTCGAGGCGCGCCGCGATATTGACGCCATCGCCCAGGAGATCGGCGCCCTGAACCATGACATCGCCGATATTGATGCCGATGCGGAATCGCATGCGCCGGTTCTCCGCCAGATCGGCGTTACGGCGCTCGAGAGCACGCTGCACCGCAACCGCAGACCGGACAGCCTGCACGGCACTGGCGAACTCGGCCAGCATGCTGTCACCGGCCAGGCCCACGACGCGACCCTGATGCTCCTCGACGAGCTGGGTCATGACGTCGCGGTAGATATTCAGGGTCTTGAGCGTCTCCTCCTCGTCCGTACCCATGAGCCGGCTGTAGCCGGCCACATCGGCGGCAAGGATCGCGGCAAGCTTGCGTTCCATGGCCATGGGCGTTCGGACAGTCGAGAGGAGTTAGGATCGAATTTGCGATACGCTTGGTACAGTGCCGCCTGAAATCCTAGCGAGCGTAGAAGTCCCTGCGAGGACGTTTCTCTTGGTTTGTACACGAAGATAATGCACCGAAGCGGGGTATGCGTCCACTATCCGAGGATTGCGTGAGTCCGCCAGAGCGCATTTCCCCACCGGTTGGCGAAAAAGAAACGGCCCGCATGGAGGGCATGCGGGCCGTTGCCGGATAGCCTAGCGGCTAGCTTACACGCCGCCCATGCAGAGATATTTGATCTCGAGGAAGTCCTCGATGCCGTATTTCGAGCCTTCGCGGCCCGTGCCGGACTCTTTCATGCCGCCGAAGGGCGCCACCTCGGTCGAGATGATGCCGGTGTTGATGCCGACGATGCCGTACTCGACCCCTTCCGCGACGCGCCAGACACGGCCGATGTCGCGGCTGTAGAAATAGGCGGCGAGGCCGAACTCGGTGTCGTTCGCCAGCTTCACCGCCTCTTCCTCGGTCTTGAAGCGGAACAGCGGCGCGACGGGGCCGAAGGTCTCCTCGCGCGCGACCACCATCTCGGTCGTCACGTTGACCAGGATGGTGGGCTCGAAGAAGCTCTGGCCGAGGCTGTGGCGCTTGCCGCCAGCCGCCACCTTGGCGCCCTTCTTCACGGCGTCGGCGATGTGCTCTTCGACCTTGGCGACCGCCTTCATGTCGATCAGCGGACCCTGCTGGGTCTCGCCCTTGAGGCCATCGCCGACCTTCAGCTTGGCGACCGCGGTCGTGAGCTTGGCGGCGAAGGCGTCATAGACGCTGTCCTGCACCAGGATGCGGTTGGCACACACGCAGGTCTGGCCGGTGTTGCGGTACTTGGACATGATCGCGCCTTCGACCGCGGCGTCGAGGTCGGCATCGTCGAACACGATGAAAGGCGCGTTGCCGCCCAGCTCCATCGAGGTCTTCTTGACCGTCTTGGCGCATTGCTCGAGCAGGATCTTGCCGATCTCGGTCGAGCCGGTGAAGGTCAGCTTGCGCACGATCGGGTTCGAAGTCATCTCGCCGCCGATCTGGGTGGCGGAGCCGGTGATGACGTTGAACACGCCCGCCGGAATGCCGGCGCGGTGCGCGAGTTCCGCCAGGGCCAGGGCCGAGAACGGGGTCTGGGTCGCGGGCTTCAGCACGATCGGGCAGCCTGCCGCCATCGCCGGGCCGGCCTTGCGGGTGATCATGGCGGAGGGGAAGTTCCACGGCGTGATGGCCGCGACCACGCCGATCGGCTCCTTGGTCACCACGATGCGCTTGTCGGGCTGGTGGCCCGGGATCACGTCGCCATAGGTGCGCTTGCCCTCTTCGGCGAACCACTCGATGAAAGAGGCGGCATAGGCGATCTCGCCCTTGGACTCCGCCATCGGCTTGCCCTGCTCCGCCGTCATCAGGACCGCCAGGTCCTCCTGGTTCTCCATCATCAGGTTGAAGAGCTTGCGCAGGATGTTGGCGCGCTCCTTCGCCGTCTTCTTGCGCCAGCCGGCCCAGGCGGCGCTGGCCGCCTCGATCGCGCGGCGGGTCTCGGCGGTGCCCATGTTGGGGATGGTGCCCAGCACTTCGCCGGTCGCGGGGTTGGTGACGTCGATGGTCTTGCCGCTGTCGGCATCGGCCCACTGGCCGTTGATGTAGCACTGCTGGCGGAACAGGCTGGGATCCTTGAGCGACAAGGCGGACGGTTTCTTGAGCGCGGCTTGCGACATGATTGAACCTCGAATGCCGGGGGAAAGATGGGGCGCAGTATAGCGACTGAAGAC
The DNA here is from genome assembly GCA_036004205.1 of Dongiaceae bacterium. Classification (GTDB taxonomy): domain Bacteria; phylum Pseudomonadota; class Alphaproteobacteria; order Dongiales; family Dongiaceae; genus Dongia_A. Next base: position 4,981 of record DASYRS010000385.1, on the reverse strand, counting down.
GCGGAATAAAGCGTCATTGGGCGCGACGATTCGCGCCCCTGATATGCAATAAATTCAGGTTGTTATCCGATATTGTGGGAAGTCCGTCTGAGCCCGCCTAAGTGGCTGCCTTGCCGGGGATTTTGAAACCCACATAGACACCGCCGGCAATGCCTAGCAACTCGAGGATCTGCTCGGGAATCGCCGGGAGCGTCACCAGCTTCGGGTCGGGCGCCGGGATCATGCTTGGATCCGGAATCGTGAGCGTGCCGATCACGAACAGCACGCCTGCCAGCAAGGTGAACAACACCATCTGCAAGCGATGGAGGCTGTTGCCGTTGTCGTCCTCGAGGATGTCGTTGAAGAAACCGTCCGTGACGCCAGTCCGCTGGGCGCGTTTGGCGGCCGTCGCCGCTTGATCCTTCTCCACAATCTTCGCCGCCGCGCTGCTTTGCAGCTTCACAAGGGCGCTTGCGTCCTGCGCCGCGACTTGGCTCGCCGCCGCTTGAAGCTCGGTAGCGGCCTGACCGGCGGCCACCGCGGTGGCGGTGGCGGTGGCGACATCGTTGTCCTTCTTGAGGTCGACGGCCATGGCGAGCGCGCCGGTCGCGCCGCTGATCCCCAACAGCACCAGAATCTTATGATCGAATATCAGGATCTCCGTCGTCCAGCCCCTGAGCGCCGCCATCTTGATCAAGCCTGCGATCAGCAGAATGGTCCAGAACGCCATCTGAACCCGTCCTAAAGAATAGGATTTCCTCTTGCTGTCCACGGTGCCGGCGTGGAGATCGCGCAGCACCGGATATTTGCGGTCCGCGCCCCAGACAATCACCGACAGCACCACCAGCGCGGCGAGATAAACGATGTTCGGTCCCATGTTCCCCTCCCCGAACGCACTAACGGATCGGCTACCATACAACTATTGGAGAATGGATCAAAAGAAAGGCTCGCGCGCTGTGTGCGGCCGACGCCATCGATCCGAATCTAGATCGCGGCCTTCAACGCATCCTCGGCACCCGGCTCGTGCCGGTCGACCAGCGCCTGCCAGAAGGTCGTGGTCTCGAACGCGAATGTTGCCTGCAACGGCCGTTTCAAGTCGGGGTCCCGCTGCGTCACCAGGCGGATGAGCGCGCGGGCGTCGCGGCGCTTGAGATCGACGGTGCCGGTCTTGAGCCACGCTTTCAGCCGCGCCGCCTGGTCGGACGCGAGACCGCTCTCGACGGACGCGGCCAGGATGCGGTCCCAGGTGCGGTCCTTGTAGAAGATGGACGCTGCGGCCGCCAACACCGCGCGGCGCTCGGCCGTGCTGAGAACGCCGCGCGCGCGGGCGTGCGCCAGGGTGGCCCGCACGTTCACCAAGGCTTCGTTGAGCGAGGGGAAGCCGATCTCCGCCGGCCCATGCACCACCGCGACCTCGGCATCGTCGATCAGGACCCCGCGGCGATAGGCGCGAAAGATCACGCCGACACCCACCATGCCGAACGACCAGAGCTCCGCCGCGCGCAGGGCGCCCATGCTGGAGGCGCCGAACACGTGGATGCCCTCGGACATCGCCCACAGGATTTCCTTGTGCCAGACCGCCGGCTGCGCCTCGAAATAGCCGTCGATCAGCCCGATGGCGCGCGGTCCCTGGCGGGCCGCCCGGTAGATGTCGCCTTCGGCCGCCGGCGGCAGAAACTCCACGCCAGGCGCGGTCGCGTCGGCGCGGGCGATCGATGGTCCGGCGAAAATGACGATGCTCATGCCAATGTCCGCTCGAAGCGCTGGGCACGTTCCCCAAGCGCGTAGTCTGGCGCGTCTTCGGGATCGAGCTCAAGCCCCGGCACCATAAGCCGCACCACCGGAATGCCGAATTCAGGCTTGGTGAGGTCGACGACGCACACATGCTCGATCCCGACCGCCTTCAGCCGCTCCAGCAGGAACGCGAGGTCGGAGTCGAAATCCTGCCGCAGGGTGTCGGGCACCTCGGCAAAGCGCCGCGCCGGCACCCGGTTCTCCCACAGCTTGTTGGCGAACTCCGCCAGCCTTTGCTGCGCCGGCTCCTCGTAGTCATGGCGCTTCAGATCGTCGCGCGATCCGGAGATATAGGTCAGGCGCGACTGCACCGCCTCGGTGATGGCGCGCGAAAGCGCGATGCCGCGCGACAGGTGACAGCCCGCGCCGCAAAAGGCGCCGAGCGGAAGCCGGGCATTACCCGGCCCCTCGCGCAGGCGGACGAAAAAGGCGGCGACCCCGACATCGCTGGTCATGTCCCAGACCGACAGCATCATCTTCGCTTCGGTCAGGCGGTCGATCAGGATACGGCAATAGGGATCATCGACGGAATCGAGGTCGAGCCGGGTCGCCGCGCGCGCGGCGCGCGGGCGCAATCCCCACAGGGCGTTGGCATCGCGCTCGATGATCTCGTAGAGGCCCGAGCAGATCGCTTCCAGGCGATGGTTGCCCGACGCGAGCCCGTTGCTGCAGATCGGGAAATCGAGGCTGGGCTCGAACTCGCGCACGTCGCGGCAGTCGGTGTGGATGAGATCGTACGGGATCCACATCGAGCTTCCGTCGGTCAGATCCTCCGCCTCGATCCACGGCAGCTCGGTGCGATCGGTCGCGGCGAAATCGAGCGACCTGGGCACGATGTCGAGGTCGATGACGCGCCTGTCTTGCGCCAAGTCACGGCGCGAGGCGAAGGCGACCGGCCGATCGATATGCTCGCCGTGGAAAGTCTCCGCCGCTTCCATGAAGCCCGAGACGCGGGCGGCGTCGAGATCGAGCCCCTTGCCCTGCGCCACCGAGAGGGCGCGCGAATTGGGCCGGCAGGCCATGATGACGGGGATACCGAGATAGTCGAGGCCGGTGACGTCGGCGAGGCGGGTGATGCCCATCGGGGCCGCAAAACGACGAAATCGCGCCAGCGTTTCCGCTGGCGCGACTGCTCGATGCGTTCCGCGCAAATAGCTCTTAGGCGCGGCGCCGTTCGATGAACTCACGTTGCAAGCGGTCGATCAGACTGCTTGCGGCCTGATGGCACGAGCGGCGCGGGTGCACTGCCGGCTCTGGCGGGCGCACTGTCTGCTCTGCCTGACGCATTGACGGCTCTGCCGCGCGCTGATCGCACGGGCGTTGCGGTCGTCCGTGATCGCGCGTGCATCCCGGTCGCTGCCCTCGCCGAGCTCGACGGCGAAATCGACGCCGATCAGCTTCGAGTCGCGAGCCGCGCCCAACGCGCTCAGCTCTTTTTCCAGCATGCCGAGAATCTCGGTTCCGCCATCCTCGAGCGGGCTGCCGATCGCTTCGGCCGGTATCAAATAATGCCGCCCGCGAATCTTCACCAGAATGTCGCCGACGCCCGCATCCCCCTCCAGGGATTGTGTCCGATCCACCATGCTCCCCTCCTCGCTGCAAAAACATGGTTAGAGAATGATTTACGAGCTAACCTCTCGTTAACGAGCACTTAACCATAAGTGCTTGTTGTTACAAGTCAAGCAGCGCCACGGGGGAAGAGCGTAAATTTTCAACCTGTGGTGAGCCGGCCATATCCCGAAAGGAATAGTTGCATCGATGTCGAGGGCTCATGCCCCGCAGAACCACCGCAAAGCGGTCAGGAATGCTGTGGGATTCTCGAACATCGGCATATGGCTTGCGCCCGGAATCACTGATGTTTTCGAGTCGGGCGTCAGGGACGCGAAGTCGCGATTGGCGGCCGGGGTCGATTTATCGTACTCGCCGCATAGGAAGAGACTCGGCACGCCGATGCGCGGCAACAACAAGCTAGCGTCGTAGTCCGCGAGGCTGCCGGTGCAGCCGAACTCGCTGTCGCCCCACAGCGCATTGTGCAGATCGACATTGAGCTTGCGAAAAAATTCCCTCAGCTCGGGCGGGTCGGACGCGAGGCGGCAGAAATGCCGCCGCATCATCAGCGCCGCCGCCTGCCGGCATTCGGCGCTGTCGGTGGTACCGGCGGCCTCGTGCCGGTCGAGCGCGATCTGCGCCTCCGGCGGCAAGGCGCGGCGATGGGCAAGGCCGTCGGCGACCCAGCGCGGCGTGCTGATGAGGGCGCTGGCGAAGATGACGCCGGCGAGGCCCGGCGCGCCCAGCGCGGCATATTCGACCGCGATCAGGCCACCCCAGGAATGGCCGAGGAGGATGCAGCGGTCCAGTTCCAGCGCTCTACGCAGGGCATCCACCTCCGCGACGAAGCGATCGACCTTCCAGTTGCGCGGATCGTTGGGCTTGTCCGATTCGCCGCAATCGAGCTGGTCGTAGAGGACGACGGTGCGCTCTTCGCTCAGCCTGGTCAGCGGCAGCAGGTAATCGTGCGATCCGCCCGGGCCGCCGTGAATGGCGATCAGCGGCGCGCGGTTGGAGCGCAAATGACGGACGCCGTCCATGCGCCACCACAGCTTGCCGCCCGGCGCATCGGCATAGCCGGTCCGTTCGGGTCCGGTCGGGGTGATGCTGGCAGCCAGCATGCGCGGCTCTCCCCAATCTTGGAGTCTTGCTCAGTTCGTAGCGGCAAAATGCGCCGTCAATATGGCGGGCTCAGTGTTGCATCTGGCCGCCGATCGCCTGCGCCGCCGCGAAGCCGGAGCGAATCGCGCCTTCAATGGTAGATGGCCAACCTGTGTCCGTCCAATCACCGGCCAGGAACATGTTGTGATGCTCTGTCACAGGCCCGGGCCGCCGGCGCAGTTGCGCGGGGGTGGCGGCGAAGGTGGCGCGCTTCTCTTTCACGATGCGCCACCGCGGCATCGGCACGGCATTCAGCTCCAGCGCGCGCTGGACATCGCGCCAGATCGCCTGGGCCAGATCCTCCGCCGCGCGGTCGATCAGATGCTCCGCCGCGCTGATGGTGACGGAGACGTGGCCGGGCTTCACGAACACCCATTCCGCCGTGCCGCCGATGACTCCGAGGAAGCTGTGCGGCGCGGCGCCCAGCGATTCAATCCGGTTCGGCTCGATCTGGTAATGCGCGTTGACGATGCCGCGGAACTCCGTGGGCGCGACCAGG
>DASYRS010000384.1:0-7071 GCA_036004205.1 Dongiaceae bacterium | reverse complement strand
TTCGTGCTCTATCGACCGTTCCAGCTGATTCCCGTTCTGTTCGGGATCAGTGTGCTGTCCTTCTTCATGGTGAAGTTGATCCCCGGCGATCCGGTGCGCGTATTGCTCGGGACCAAGGCCACGCCCGAGACGGTCGCGCGCATCCGCGCACTCTATGGCCTCGATGAGCCGCTGCTCACCCAATATCTTTTCTATCTGAAGAATCTCGGTGCAGGAGAGATGGGCCAGTCCATCACGTTCAAGATCCCGGTCCTGCCGCTGATCCTCGAGCGCATCGCGCCCACCCTGTTCCTGGTGCTGGGCAGCGTGCTGCTGACCCTCGTGATCGCCGTGCCTCTCGCCAGTCTAGCGGCGCTCAAGCGCGGTACCAAATCCGATCATGCGATCCGCGGCTTCACCACCATCGGCCTCGGGATTCCAGCCTTCTGGCTCGGCATCATGCTGATCATCCTGTTCAGCGCGAAACTTGGCATCTTCCCGGTATCGGGCTACGGCAGCAATATCCTGGAGCGATTGCACCACCTGGTGCTGCCGTGCCTGACCGTCGCTCTCGCGCTGTCGGCCGTGGTCACGCGCAACTTGCGCGCCAGCATGATCGCGGAACTCGATTCCGATCACGCGACGGCCGCCCGCGCCAAAGGACTGCCCGAAAGCTGGGTCTTCCTGCGCCATGTCCTGCCAAACTCGCTCATTCCCACCATCAACCTGTTGGCCGTCAATATCGGCTGGCTGATCGGCGGCACCGTGGTGGTGGAGACGGTGTTCTCCCTGCCGGGCATGGGCCAATTGCTGGTGCGCGCTATCTTCAGCCGCGACTACATGGTGGTGCAGGGCGTGACGCTGTTCTTCGCCTGCGCCACCGTCGCGGTGAATTTCATTGCCGACCTGCTGACCGTCGCCGCCGATCCGCGGGTGAAGCTGTGAGCGACGCGACACTTTCCCGCGGCAACTGGCTGGAGCGCAGCGTCGCAAGCGTCGGCCTTGGCAACGCCAACACCAACCTGCGCATCGGCGCCGCTATCGTGGCACTCTGGGTTCTGATCGCGCTGATCGCGCCATGGCTGGCGCCCTACGACCCGATCGGCCAGGACATGTCGGCCAGACTGCAATCGCCGAGCCTGGTCCATTTGTTCGGCACCGACAATTTCGGCCGCGACATCCTCTCGCGCGTCATCCACGGCACAAGGGTCGATCTGAAGATGGGCGTCATCGGCGTGCTGTTCCCGTTCCTGATCGGGACCACGATCGGTTCGATCGCCGGCTATGCCGGTCGGTGGGTCGATGCGGCGCTGATGCGCCTCGTCGATGTGGTGATCGCCTTCCCGTTCCTGGTGCTGCTGATGGCGATCATCACCATCCTGGGGTCGGGGCTCACCAGCTTTTACGTCGGCCTGGCGCTGGTGGGCTGGGTCTCCTATGCGCGGCTGGTGCGCGCCCAGGTGCTGGTGCTGAAGACCAGCGACTTCGTGGTGGCGGCGCGCTCCCTCGGCTTCGGCACCTTCCGCATCCTCTTCCGCCACATCGTGCCCAACTGCATCGCCGGCTCCATCGTCTTCTCCATGTCGGACGTGGTGCTGACGACGCTCGCCGGTTCCGCGCTCTCCTATCTCGGCCTCGGCGTGCAGCCGCCCACCGCCGAATGGGGCGTGATGATCAAGGAAGGGCAGAACTTCATCGCCACCGCCTGGTGGATCACCACTTTTCCCGGCATCGCCATCGTGCTCATGACCCTCGGCTTCAGCCTGTTGGCGGATGGCCTGGCGGAGCGTTTCGGGCTGCGGCAGTCATGACGCTGCTGACGGTCCGCAATCTTTCGATCGGGGTCGGCCGCCGGCTGATCGTGGAAGATGTCGACCTCGACCTCCGCGCGGGCGAAGTGCTGGGCCTGGTTGGCGAAAGCGGCTCCGGCAAGACCGTGACCTGCCGCGCGCTGGCGCGCCTGCTGCCGCGCGGGCGGCTGCACATCGCCTCCGGATCGGTGCAGCTCAACGGGCGCGACCTGACCCGCCTCAGCGAGGAGGAGATGCGCAAGGTCCGCGGCGTGGAGATCGGGATGATTTTCCAGAATCCCAGCTCCCACCTCGATCCCGTGATGCGGATCGGCGACCAGATCGCCGAGAGCGTGCGCTATCATGAAGGCGCGCCGATGGCCGAGGGCCGGGCGCGGGCCGTGGAACTGCTGCGCCAGGTCGGGATACCCGATCCGGCGCACCGGCTGAGCGCCTACCCGCACGAATTCTCCGGGGGCATGCGCCAGCGCGTGATGATCGCCGTCGCCCTCGCCTGCCGCCCGACGCTGCTGATCGCCGATGAGCCGACCACCGCGCTCGACGTGACGGTGCAGGCGCAGGTGCTGCGCCTGCTGCTGGACCTGCGCGATCGGCTGGGCCTCGCCATCCTGCTGGTGACGCACAATCTGGGCGTGGTGGCTCAGACCTGCGATTCCCTCGCGGTCATGTACGCCGGGCGGATCATGGAGCGCGGCGCGAAACGCGAGCTGCTGCGTGCGCCCGCGCACCCGTACACCGAAGCGCTGCTGAAGTGCCAGCCCGGCGCCGCCAAGGCAGCGGCGCTGCTGCCGGCCATTCCGGGCCAGCCGCCGGCGGCGACCGCCTTTCCCGAAGGCTGCCGCTTCCATCCGCGCTGTCCGCGAGCCGCGGCGGAGTGCCGGGAGCGCCGGCCGGCGCTGCGGCCGCTGGACAGCGAGCGCATGGCTGCGTGCCATTTCGCCGAGCCCGTGATGAGGGCCGCCTCGTGAACGCGCCGCTGCCTCTCCTGGCCGTCGAGGACCTGGTCGTCCGCTTTCGCGTCTCTGGCCTCGGCTTGCCGTTCGGGGCCCGCCACATCAATGCGGTCAACGGCGTCACGCTCTCTCTCGCTCCCGGCGACACGCTCGGCATCGTCGGAGAATCCGGCTGCGGCAAGAGCACCCTCGGCCGCGCCATCCTCAATCTGCTCGATGTGCAGGGAGGCGAGGTGCGCTTCGACGGAAGCCTCGTGTCACCTCGCGACCGCGCCTCGGTCGCGAGACTGCGCAGCCAGGCAGCGATGGTGTTCCAGGATCCCTACGCCTCGCTCAATCCCCGCATCGCGGCGGGCGGGGCGATCGCCGAGGTTCTGCGTGTTCACGGCCGGGTGCCTTCGGCTGGCATCCCCGCGCGCGTTGCCGAGCTGCTGCAGCTGGTTGGCTTGTCGGCCGATCTTGCCGAGCGCCGGCCGCACCAGCTGAGCGGCGGGCAGTGCCAGCGCGTCGGCATCGCGCGCGCCCTCGCCGTGGAGCCGCGCCTCATCATCGCCGATGAATGCGTGGCGGCGCTCGACGTCTCGATCCAGGCGCAGATCCTCAATCTGCTCACGGAGCTGCAGCGCAAGATGAAACTCGCGCTCATCTTCATCTCCCACGATCTCGGCGTGGTGCGCCATCTCTGCCGCCAGGTCGCAGTGATGTATCTGGGCCGCATCGTGGAGCATGGCCCGACCGAGGATGTGTTCCTTGCGCCCAAGCACCCCTACACCCGCGCCCTGCTGGCGGCCGTGCCCGACATCGACCCCGATCGGCCTCTGGTTCCGGCATCGCTGCGGGGCGAGCCGCCAAGCCCCATGGATCTGCCGCCCGGCTGCCCGTTCCATCCGCGCTGTCCCCACGCCCAGGAGATCTGCGCCCACGGCGCCGCGCCCGCGCTGCGGTCGGTCGCGGACAGCCGCGTCGCATGCCATTTCGACCTACCACCAAACGCTCAACAGGGAGAGGAACGATGAAAGGGAAACTGAAATACGGCGTGTTTCTGGCCGGCGCGCTCGCAATCATGGCGATCGACATCGCTGGCGCGGCGGCGGACGGCGTTTTGACCGTCGGCCGGCAGGAAGACAGCAACAATCTGGACCCGGTGAAAGCCGTCGAGAACGTCAATCTCTGGGTTTTCGCCAGCATGTACGACGTGCTGATCCGCGTCGATCCGACCGGCACCAAGCTGGAGCCGGGACTGGCGGAGAGCTGGACGGTGTCGGACGACCAGCTGACCTATACGCTGAAACTGCGCGACGCGAAATTCTCCGACGGCTCGCCCATCACGGCGGAGGACGCGGCCTACAATGTGCTGCGGATCCGCGATCACAAGGAATCAGCCTGGGGCTCGAGCTACGCGGTGGTCAAGGACGCCAAGGCCGTTGACGCCAAGACTCTGGTGATCACGCTCAACCAGCCGACCGCGCCGTTCCTGGCGTGGCTGGCGATGCCGAGCCTCGGCATCACGCAGAAGAAGCAGGTGGCGGCCAACGAGGCCAGCCTCAACGAGAATCCTGTTTCCTCCGGCGCGTTCGTCCTCAAGGAGTGGCGCAAGGGCGAGCGGCTGAGGCTCGAAAAGAACCCGAACTACTGGCAGGCGGACAAGGTCTCGCTCGATGCCGTGGAATGGGTGTCGGTGCCGGACGACAACACCCGCATGCTGAATGTGCAGGCCGGCGAGCTCGATTGCGCGATCTTCGTGCCGTTCTCGCAGATCGAGTCCTTGAAGGCGGATCCCAACCTCAACGTCATGCTCGACCCCTCCAGCCGCGAAGATCACCTCCTCATCAACAACGCCACCGGCGATCTTGCCAAGGTCGAGGTACGCCAGGCGCTCGACATGGCGATCGACAAGCAGGCGATCGTCGACACCGTCACCTTCGGCGCGGGCGAGGTCGCGAACTCCTTCGTTCCGAAGGGCGCGCTCTATTATTACGCCGCCAACAAGAACCATCCCTATGATCCGGACGGCGCAAAGGCGTTGCTGGAGAAAGCCGGCGTGAAGGACCTGACCCTCAACTATGTGGTTCAGTCCGGCAACGAGACCGACGAGCAGACCGCGGTGCTGGTTCAGCAACAGCTTGCCAAGATCGGCGTGACCGCCAACATCAACAAGGTCGACGCCAGCCAGTTCGTAACGACGCTGGTCGAGGGCAAATACGATCTTGGCACCGTCTATTGGACCAACGACATCGTCGACCCGGACGAGAAGGTGACTTTCGCCGCCGGCCACGATTCCAACAACAACTTCTGGTCCAACTACAAGAACGACAAGGTGAAGCAGCTGGTTGCGGATGCGCGGGTGGAAGCCGACCCAGCCAAGCGCGAGCAGATGTATTACGACATCCAGAAGACCATGAAGGACGAGGTGGCCTTCATCGATCTCTACACCAGCCCCTTCCGCAACGTCTGCGGCAAGAAGGTCAGCGGTTTCGTCCAGTACCCGCTCGGCCTGTTCTCGTTCCAGGACGTGAAGAAAGGCAGCTGATCGACCGTTCGAGCCCCCTCCCCTCTATGGGGAGGGGGTCTTGTTTGAGCGCTTGGCCTCGCCGGCCCGATCGGGCATAAGGCGGGCGATGAGCGCATCCAACAACCCTGAGAAGCAGTCCGAATCCGGCAGCATCGTGCTGTCCGCCCGAGCGGTGGCGATCGAGCTGCTGGAATCGGTCCTGAAGCGCCGCAAGCCGCTGGACGAGGCGTTAGCCGAGCACCCGGACCTGGAGCGACTGGTCAACCGCGACCGGCAATTCGTGCGCGCGCTGGTCACCTGCACCCTGCGGCACCTGGGGCAGATCGACCATGTGCTGGCCCAATGCCTGGAAAAGCCGCTGCCGGCGCGGGCCAGCGCGATCCGCAACATCCTGCGCCTCGGCACCGCGCAGACCCTGTTCCTGAAAACGCCGGCCCACGCCGCGGTGGATACGATGGTCACCCTCGCCGGCAAACGTGGCGGCGAGGCCGGTTACAAGGGCCTTGTCAATGCCGTGCTGCGCCGGATCGCGCGCGAGGCCGAGCTGTTCCGCCAGTTCGCGCCCGGCAGCGGCAATTTCACCGGCGCGATCTCCCTGCCCGACTGGCTGTGGCAGAGCTGGGTCAAGGCCTATGGCGTCGCCAGGGCGACGCAGATCGCGATCGCGCACCTGGATGAGCCGCCGCTCGATTTCACCGTGCGGCGCGATCCTGACCATTGGGCCAAGATGCTGGGCGGCGCGGTCCTGCCCAGCGGCACCGTGCGGCGCGCCGCCCATGCGCCGGACAATTACCGCCCCTCGCCGCGCATCGAGGACATTCCCGGTTTCGCCGAAGGCATGTGGTGGGTGCAGGATTTCGGCGCCAGCCTGCCGGTGAAGCTGCTCGGCAACCTCACGGCTAAGCGCGCGCTCGACATGTGCGCGGCGCCCGGCGGGAAGTCGGCGCAGATGGCGCTGGCCGGCGCACAGGTAACCGCCATCGACCGCTCGCGCAAGCGCCTGGAGCGCGTGGCGGAGAACATGAAACGCTTGCGCTTCGCGGTCGATTGCGAGGTCGCCGATGCCGCGCTCTGGCAGAAGGGCAAGGATTACGACGTGGTGCTGCTGGATGCGCCCTGCGCCGCCACCGGCACTATCCGCCGCCACCCCGACGTCGCGTGGCTCAAGGACCCCGGCGATGTCGCGAAGCTGTCCGCGACCCAGGATTCTCTCATCGATGCCGCCGTGCGCCTGGCGCGAGCTGGCGGCACCATCCTCTATTGCACCTGCTCCCTGCAGCCCGAGGAAGGCCCCGACCGCATCGCCGCCGCCTTGAAGCGGCACGCGTCGCTCGCGCGCGTTCCGGTCCGCGCCGAGGAGCTGTTCGGCTTCAAGGAGCTGGTGACGCCGGACGGCGATTTGCGCTCTCTGCCCTCGCACCTTGCGTCACTCGGCGGCATCGACGGCTTCTACGCGGCCCGGCTGGTGAAGCAGGGCTGATCGCTGGATTTCCCTCGGTGCGAGTATGCGCAAGAAGCGGAGTTTGTCTCCGCCGCCTCACGCGCATCATTTCTCCATCACGCGATGGAGAAATGATGCGAGCGCTTACCAACAAGGTTGCCATCGTCACCGGTGCCAGTTCCGGAATCGGGCGCGCGGCGGCGAAACTATTCGTGGCGGAGGGCGCCAAAGTTGTTGTCGCTGCGCGACGCCGGCAGGAATTGGACAGGCTTGTTGCGGAGATCGAAAAGTCCGGCGGCGAAGCCATTGCCTGCGCCGGCGACGTCAAGGACGAAGCTCTGCACGTCTGGCTCGTCCAGACCGCCCTCAAGGATT
>DASYRS010000383.1:0-7836 GCA_036004205.1 Dongiaceae bacterium | reverse complement strand
CTCGGCCCCACCAATACCGGCAAGACCCATTTAGCCATGGAGCGGTTGATCGGTCACCGGTCCGGCATGATCGGCTTTCCGCTGCGCCTGTTGGCACGCGAGAATTACGACCGTCTCGTCAAGGTGAAAGGCCCCGCCCAGGTCGCTCTGGTGACCGGCGAGGAAAAGATCATCCCGCCGGGCGCGCGCTATTTCGTGTGCACGGTGGAATCCATGCCGGTGGACCGGCCGGTCGCCTTTGTCGCGATCGACGAGATCCAGCTCGCCGCCGATTCCGAGCGCGGGCACATCTTCACCGACCGGCTGCTGCATGCGCGCGGGTTGGAGGAGACCATGGTCATGGGCTCCGAATCCATCAGCCGCTGGATTCGGGCCCTGGTGCCGAAGACCGAGTTCATCCAGCGTCCGCGCTTTTCCACGCTGACCTATGCCGGCCCGAAAAAGATCACGCGCCTGCCGGCACGCAGCGCGGTCGTCGCCTTCTCCGCAGCCGAAGTCTACGCCATCGCCGATCTGATCCGGCGCCAGCGCGGCGGGACGGCGATCGTGATGGGCGCGCTCTCTCCCCGTACGCGCAACGCGCAGGTCGAGATGTACCAGGCGGGCGAGGTCGATTACCTGGTGGCGACCGACGCTATCGGCATGGGCCTCAACATGGACGTGGGCCACGTCTGCTTCGCCGCCTTGCGCAAGTTCGACGGGCGCGTGGCGCGGCCCTTGACCCGGGCGGAGATCAGCCAGATCGCCGGGCGCGCCGGCCGGCACATGAGCGACGGCACGTTCGGCACCACCGCCGAGGTCGGCGCGATGGACCCGGAGACCGTCGATGCGGTGGAGAATCATCGCGTCGAGCCGCTGACGCATCTGATGTGGCGGCGGGCCGATCTCGATTTCCGCTCGATCGATCATCTGCTGCGCAGCCTGGAGACGCGCCCGCCGCATCCGGGCCTGATCCGCCAGCAGGAAGCGGAGGATCATCAGTCGCTGCAGCAGATGGCGCGCGATCCGGAGATCGCGGAGCTGGCCAGCGGCCGCAATCGCGTATCGCTGCTGTGGGACGTGTGCCAGGTGCCCGATTTCCGCAAGCTGATGACCGACGCGCATGTGCGCCTGCTGGCGCAGCTCTACCGGTTCCTGATCAAAGGCCGGCTGCCGAACGATTGGGTGGCAGACCAGATCGCGCGCCTCGACCGCATCGACGGCGATATCGACCAGCTCACCCAGCGCATCGCCCATGTGCGCACCTGGTCCTTCATCGCCAACCGCGCCGACTGGGTCGAGGATCCCGGCCATTGGCAGGCGCGCGCGCAGGAGATCGAAGACCGGCTGTCCGAGGCCCTGCATGCCGCCCTCACCCAGCGCTTCGTCGACCGAAGGCGCGCGGCGCTGCACCGCCGCCTGAAATCCGGCAGCGAAGTCGTCGCGGCGGTGAATGCCGCCGACGAAGTGATTGTCGAAGGCCACGGCGTCGGCACGCTCAGCGGGCTCAGCTTCTCGCCGCTCGGGGGCATCGATGCGGAAGAAGCCAAGCCCTTGTTCGCGGCGGCGCGGCGCGCTCTGGGGCCGGCGCTGGCCGATCGCGCGGCCCGGCTGACGGAGGACGATGACGGCCAGTTCAAACTGACCGAAACCGGCGACGTCCTGTGGCGCCGTGCGATCGTGGCCAGCCTCCGGCCCGGCGACGGCGCGCTGCATCCGCGCCTGGAGCTGAAGGTCGACGACCTGCTGGATGGCGGATTCCGCCGCATGATCGATCAGCGCCTCCGCACCTGGATCGACGCGACCTTGCAGCGCCGCCTGCGGCCGCTCTTCACCTTGATGAATGCCGAGCTGTCGGCCCATGCGCGCGGCCTTGCCTATCAGGTGGCGGAGGCGCTGGGCGCCCTGCCGCGCCGCCAGGTGGCCCAGCAGATCGCCGAACTGGGCAAGGAGGACCGCCGGCGCCTGCGCGCGCTGGGCCTGCGCCTGGGCCGCGAGACGGTGTGGCTGCCGACCCTCGGCGGGCGCGCCTCGCGCCGGCTGCTGATGCGCCTGCAGGCCATCCATGCCCAAAGCGGCAAGCCCCTGCCCGACTTGGCGGGCGACGTGATTGCGCTGGGCGAGCCGGAGCCGGATCGCCTGCTGGCGGCCGCCGGTTACCGCGCGATCAACGGCCATGCACTCAGCTTCGAGCGGCTGGAGCGCCTGTCGGAACGCACCCATCGGCTATCGACCCAAGGTGCACTGAAGTGGGATGCCGCGCTCGCCGCCGCCCTTGAGGTGCCGCAGGAGCTGGTTCGATCTTTGATGAGCGAGTTCGGCTTCATCGCCGAGGGCAAGCGCGCTGAAGAAAGCTACAAGCGGCGGCGTCCGGTGCCGGCGGCCGCGGTGCCGCCGCCCGATCCCAACTCGCCCTTCTCCGTGCTCGCGCGGCTGCGCGAGACGTCGCGCTAGGCGGACGCGGTGACGGGGGAAACGCTCCGGCTGGACAAATGGCTGTGGTTCGCGCGCTTCGTGAAGACGCGCTCGCTGGCGACCAAGCTGGTGATCGACGGGCGCATGCGGGTCAACGGCGCGCCGACGCAGAAAGCGCATTACGCGGTGAAAGCGGGTGACGTGCTGACCTTTCCGCTCGGGCCGCATATCCGCGTCATCAAGGTAGCGGCGTTGGGCAGCCGGCGCGGCCCGGCGGCGGAAGCGCAAACGCTCTATGAGGATCTGGACCCGCCGCGTCCGACGCCCCCTTCACAAGCCGTGGCCGCGCCGCCATTTGAGGATCGAAGGCCGGGCGCAGGCCGCCCGACCAAGCGCGATGGGCGCAGGATCGCGCAGCTCAAATCGACCGAGCCCCGCTGATCGCATCGCGCATGCCTGATGCGGCGGACGTGCTGTTGCATGGCTGTACATGCTGTGCTAACTCCGCGCCGGACTGGACGCGGTCCCAGCATTTCACACCGCGACGTGACGGAGTTGATCGATGGCATATGTCGTGACCGAGGCTTGCATCAAGTGCAAGTACATGGATTGCGTGGAGGTGTGCCCGGTCGACTGTTTTTACGTCGGCGAGAACATGCTTGTGATCCATCCCGACGAGTGCATCGATTGCGGCGTGTGCGAGCCGGAATGCCCGGCCGATGCCATCCTGCCGGACAGCGAAGGCGGCATGGAGAAGTGGCTGGAGATCAACCGGCAATACGCCGCCGAATGGCCGAACATCACGCGCAAGGGCGAAGCGCCGGCCGATGCCGACCAGTGGAAGGGCGTGGCCGAGAAATTTGCCCAGCATTTCAGCCCGAATCCTGGAAAAGTCTAATTTTTCCAGTGATTTGACAGCCAGAGGGCGGCCCACTACGGGACCTTTCCGGTTCCGTAGAGGTGTTAACTGCGCCTGTTGCATATCTGCCCTTCCTTGAACCAAAAGGGCGTTTCTGATATATATTTCTACAGGTCTGGTTGGCGGCGCGTATTGGTTAACACTGGGTTTCCCAGACGCTTGTTTTGACCGCCCAAGCCTACAAATAGCGTGTTGCCAATCTGGATCCACAAGGGTCCGGGAGCGGTGTTTGGCTGCTATGCGGTTCCCCGGCCCGTCATTTGGTCGGAGTTGCGCCGGACTTCCGGGCAACACGGCCTCCAGGCGGAGGTTCGCAGGACCGAGCGTGGCCTGTTCGGAGGTTAGATGATCGTGGTCGACAAGGCGAAGAAGATCGTGGCGAAGGATATTAAGGACAAGGATTCCGGCTTCCGGAAGGGTGATTTCGTCGTTTACCCGACCCACGGCGTCGGCAAGATCCTGGGCGTCGAAACCCAGGAGGTGTCCGGCCATTCCCTGCAACTGATCATCATTCATTTCGAGAAGGACCGCATGACCCTGCGCGTGCCGGTCGCCAAGGCGAAGAATTCCGGTCTGCGCAAGCTGTCTTCGCGCAAGGTGATGGATGCGGCGCTGCAGACCCTGAAGGGCCGTTCACGCGTGAAGCGCGCCATGTGGTCGCGCCGGGCCCAGGAATATGAGGCCAAGATCAATTCCGGCGACCCGGTTTCGATCGCCGAGGTGGTGCGCGACCTGCACCGCAACGCCGACCAGCCGGACCAGTCGTACAGCGAGCGGCAGATTTATCAGGCCGCGCTCGACCGTCTGGTGCGCGAGCTGGCCGCGATCGACGGCATCGACGAGCAGTCCGCCCACCAGCGCCTGCACCAAGTGCTGAAGGCCGTGGCCGCCTAGGCGCGGCCGCTTCCGTCCACCTAACCCCGAGCTCTCTCCTCGAGAGGCCCCCTAGTGGCGGGACCTTCGGGTCTCGACCGCCGGACGGATGGCTCCCCGCCATCCGTCGGGGGATTTCGGTTGAGTGCCGCTTTGGCGACGCGCAACAGCTTGCTACAGTCGAGCGGCAATCCGATTCGGAACTGCCGGCTTCCGGGAAACTTCAAACACAATGCCAGAGCCAGAGAAATTCGCCGTCCTGCGCGCCACGCGGCGCATCTGGGCGATATCCCCGGTGCATGGTGACATGGCGCGCCTGCGCGCGCTCCATGGCTATGTGACGGAGCAGTTCCGGGACGGCGACCGCCTGATCTATCTGGGCGGGATGCTGGGCCGCGGCAGCGACGTCGAGGGCGTGATGGACGAGCTGGTCAGCTTTCGCCGGCAGATCCTGGCGCGGCCACGCATGTTCACCATCGACATCGCCTATCTGCGCGGCCAGCAGGAAGTGATGTGGCAGAAGCTGCTGCAGCTCCAGTTCGCGCCCAATCCGAAGGAAGTGCTGCCCTGGATGTTGCAGCAGGGCGTCGGCACCACCATCACCGCCTATGGCGGCGACCCGGCAGAGGGCATTATCCGCTGCCGCGAAGGCGCCCTTGCCATCACGCGCTGGACCAACAGCCTGCGCGCGGCGATGCAGACACGCCCCGGGCACTACCAGCTGATGGCCGAGCTGCGCCGTGCGGCCTACACCGACGATTACGGCCTGCTGTTCGTCCATGCCGGGATCGATCCCGACCGGCCGCTGGATGCGCAGGGCGATACGCTGTGGTGGGGCAGCGCCGGCTTCGCGACGCTCAACCACCCCTATGGCGAGTTCCTGAAAGTGGTACGCGGCTTCGATCGCCACCATGCAGGCCCGGCCATGAGCGCCTTCGCCGTCACGCTCGACGGCGGCTGCGGCTATGGCGGCAAGGCGCTGGTCGCCTGCCTCGATCCCAGGGGCGACATCCTCGACCTGGTCGAGGCGTAACGCGCGCTAATCCATCGCGACCTGGAACACCCGCATGGCGGCGCTGCGGCCGTGGAAGATCTGTTCGCCACGGTCGATCAGCGGCACGCCGGGCGGCAAAGCCTGCGCCAGCGCTTCGCTGATCAGGATCACGGCGTCGGTCGAGCCGTCGTCGACCTCGCGGCCGAACTGCTCCAGTCGCTGCGCCACGTTCACGGTGTCGCCGACCAGCGTGTAGTTCACGCGGCCCGGCGCGCCGATATTGCCGACCAGGGCCGGCCCCTTGTGGATGCCGATGCGGATGCGGATCGGCTTCAGCCCTTTGCGCGCGCGGCGCTCATTGTCGGCATGCAGTTTCAGCGCGATGCGCCGGGCGGCGCGGACGGCGCGCTCGGCGCGGTCCTCCTGCTCCAGCGGCGCGCCCCAGAATGCCATGATGGAATCGCCGATATATTTGTCGATCGTGCCGCCTTCCTGATCGATGATCTCGCCCAGCAGCGCGAAATGGCGATTGAGCAGCGAAGCGACCTTGGCGGCGGCGCGGCCTTCCGCGGTCTGCGAGAAGCCGACGATATCGGTGAACAGCACGACGATATCGCGCTCGCGCGAGATCAGCTCGTCGCCGCTTTTCATCAGCAGCGGCGTCAGCGAGCGCGGGATGTAGTTGCTGAGCCACTGCAGGCCGTTGCGCATGGCGCGCTGGGCCTCGACCGCCCGCTCGACCTCGCGAATGCGGCTGGACTTGATCTCGAGCGGCGTGAAATCGAGCTTGGCCAGGCGCTGGCCGGAATGCGAGAGGATGATCATCGGCTTGGCGATCGAGCGCCCCAGCCAGAAGGCAAGACCGAGCGCGATCGCCAGCACGATCAGCGCGAAGGGGATGGCGCGGTTGATGGTGCTGTAGGTCCGGTCGAGCCAGGTTGCCGGCAAGTGATAGCCGATGATCCAAGGCGCTGAGCCATAACCGGTCAATTGGCGATAGATCAGGACATGGCTGCCACCGGGCAGGTCCACGCCGTCGACCGCGAAATCGCCAGACTGCCGAACGCGCACGTCGTCGAACGTTCCGAAGTCGAGCGGCCACGGCATCGCCGCGAGCACCGGATCGGGAAATTCCGTGCGGCTGGGCAGGATCGCGCCGCCTGACCATTCGCGCCCGCGCGGCACGTCGGTGCTCGTGCTCCCGTGCATGAGGATGCGACCTTCCGCCGTCAGTACGAACGGCACCAGGCCGCTAGTCCCCGTGAGGTGACTCAGCCGCTCCGACGTCGAGCGGGTGGAGACGGCGGCGCCGACGATGCCGATCACATCGGTATCCTGGAATACCGGCGCGACGGCGATCAGCAACGGTCCATCGGACCAGTCGAACAGGATCGGCTTGGACCAGAACGGGCCGCGGCGTTGCTTCGCCTCTTCAAGCAACGCCGGAATCTGGGCCTGATCCGTCATGTCCCTGACTTCCGTGCTGTAGCCGCGGCCATCCTCGTCCGGCCCGGCCCACACCACGCGGCGATCGAGGCTGACATAGGCGACGGCACGCAGCTGGCGCACGGCGGCCAGCGATCCCAGCAGCAGATCCTGGAGCCGCTGATTGTCCTTGGGATCGACCTGGTCGCGGCTCAAGAGATCCGCGAGGAAATGCGCCTGATCCGCGGCCGGCTGCAGTTGCGATTCGATGGTTTCGGTCAGTTGCGCGAGCGCGGAGCGGCCCAGATCCTCAACCAGCTCGCTGGTGCTGACCAGCCCGGCAATATAGAAGCGCACGCCGATCACCACCGCCATGATGCTGGTCATGCCGCCCAGCACCAGCACAAGCACCAGCCAGATCGGCATGCGCAAACGGCGCTTGGCGGAGCCGCGGTCCCGCGTCGCGAGGGTGGTCATGGGTGGGCGCGTTGAAGATCAGCCAACATCGCCGTGAGTTGTAGCACAGTTGTCGGCGTCGCGACGACTTCCCCCGCTGCCCGCAGACGGCCGTGAGAGGCCGCTACGACGTTGGTGCCGCGTCGTAGGTGACGATCTTCACCTTCTGCCCGGCTTGCACCTGCTGGCCGTTGGTGAGGCCGTTGAGGACGCGGAACCAGCCTTCCTTGTCGTCCGCCACCACCATGCGGCTGGACAGGGATTGGATGGTGTCGCCGGCCTTGACGGTGACGATGTGGATGCGCTGCGCCTTGTTGTATTGCGCGGCTTCGCTGGCGTTGATCTGGCGAAAGCTGGTGGCGATCTTCTGGAAGTCATTGTCGTAGCGCGCGCCGAGATCGGCCAGCGACAGAAACACGAATTCGTAGACCTTGCCGCTGGGGTGGCGGATGAGCACGCTGCGGTAATTGGCGCTGCCCGACTTGGTGTTGACGCGCGCAAGGCCGGTCGCCGCCTCCATTCCGTTGACGGTGAGGCTCTCGATATTGTCGAAGACGATGTTGCCCTTCGGGTCGTAGTTCTGGAGCTCGGCCGTCAAGCTACCCGAAGGCTGCGGGTTGGCGAGTGTCAGGTTGCCGAGCGTGCCTTTCGGTCCCTTGATCGCAACGACATCCGGCAGGTTGACCAGCTTGTAGCCGCTCGGCACCTCGAACGCGAAGCGCAGCGGCGGATGCACGAATTTGCCCCCCGCGATCACGCCCTGCGACGGGTCGTC
>DASYRS010000382.1:0-5585 GCA_036004205.1 Dongiaceae bacterium | reverse complement strand
CATAGCGCGCGGGCCGTCGGTCGTTAAGGCGGTCGTGGAAGTTATTCTGCGGCGTGGCAAAAATGCGCCGTGCGCTCAGGCTACAAGCTCACTTCCAGCGAGCAGATCAGCCCGTTCGGATTAAACTCCATCTTTGCCGTGCCGCTACCGCCCTGCAGCGCGCGCTCGATCAGGAAGGAGCCGAAGCCCTTGCGCTCCGGCGGCACCACCGGCGGACCGCCGAGCTCGCGCCAGGTCAGGCGGACGCTCTGCGCGTCCTCCTCGCCCGCGACCTCCCAGACCAGGTTGACGATGCCGTAGCCGTTGGACAGGGCGCCGTATTTGACGGCGTTGGTGGCAAGCTCGTGCAGCGCCATGGTGAGGAGCGAGGCGCGCTGCGCATCCACCCACACATCCTGCGGCCCCTTGGTCAGGAAGCGCGCGCTGTGCTTCGCTTCGAACGGCCGGAGGGCGCGCTCCACCACGTCGTGCACGGCGGCCCGGTTCCAGCGTTCCAGGGTCAGCAGATCCTGGGCGTTGGCCAGCGCCATCAGCCGGGCGATGAAAGCTTCGCGCTCCTCTTCGGGCGTGCCCTGCAAGGTCTGCCGCGCGATCGCCTGGACCGTCGCCAGGATGTTCTTGATGCGGTGCTTGATCTCGCCCACCAGCAATTGCTGGCGCTGCTCGGCCGCCTTGCGCTCCGTGATGTCGCGCGCGATCTTCGAGGCGCCGACGATTCTGCCCTCGGCATCCTTGATCGGAGACACGGTGAGGGAGATGTCGATCGGACTGCCGTCCTTGTGGCGGCGCACCGTGTCGTAATGCTCGATCCGTTCGCCGCGACGGATGCGCGCCAGGATGCCGGGTTCCTCATCGACGCGCTCGGGCGGCATCAGGATAGTCACCGGCCGGCCGATGATCTCCTCCGCGGTGTAGCCGAACAGCCGCTCCGCGCCGCTGTTCCAACTCATGATAATGCCATCCAGGTTCTTGCTGATAATGGCGTCGTCGGAATTCTCGATAATGGCGGCGAGGTGCCTGGCGTCCTGCTCCACCTGCCGCCGCTCGGTGACATCCACCAGCATGTTGACCGCGCCGACCAGCGTGCCATCGGCGTCGCGCAGCGGCGTGGGGAAGGGCATGAAACGCACCCGGCTGCCGTCCGGCCGCTCGGCGACGGCCTCGATGCCGGTGATCGCGCGCCCTTGCTTGATAGCCTCTGCCATCGGGCATTGGTCGTGCGGCAACGGCGTGCCGTCCGGCCGATAGAGCCGCCACGAGCCGCACCATTGGCTGTCGCCCAAAGGCGGGCGATAGCCCCACAAGGCGGCAGCCGCCTGATTGTAATAGGTGATGCGCCCATCCGCGTCCACGACGTAGACCGCGGCGGGCAGCGCCTCGACCACCTTGCGAAAATCGGGCTCCGATGGATTTGCAATAGCCTTGGCCGTCGCAGGAGCAGCTAAATCGGGCGGCTGCTGCGTGTTAGCCCCAATCGCCTTGGTCCGGCCGCTCATTCGGAACCCCTCCGCAAGACCTCGTCTTGAACAATGCGCGACCATGCAGGGTGGTTCCGCGCCCGCGATTGGAATACAGACAAGAATCCCGCAAATCGACCGGCCGTTGGCACTCCGTCCGCGGCAGTGCCCGCGTGCGACGTCAGCCGCGCAAGACGGCTAGCGCCGCCTCGGCGGCCGCTTCGCCGGTCAGGTGCGCGCCATGGACGTCGCCCGAATAGCGATCGTGCATGGCTTCGCCGGCGAAGAACAGGCGGCCGTCGATCGGGCGCGCCAGTTCCGCTCGTGCGCTATAGCAACCGGGCTTGGCGGCGACATAGCACCCGGCGATCCAGGGATCGTGGTCCCAGTCGACGAAGATGAGACGGTCGGTCACGCAGGCCTTCACGTCGTTGCCGAAGATTGCCGCAAGCTGCGTCAGTGCGTAATCGGCCGCGGCGCGCGCGCCTTCGGCCGCCAGCGCCTTGGCGAACGGGCCGTTGAGCATGGTGGTGACGATATTATGGCCACCTTCGCGCACCACGAACTCGACCGATCGATCGGGGCCGAGATCTGGCATCAGCATCACGGTGTCGAGATCACCGAACGGATTGCGCGTAAAGCCGAGCGCGACCTTGTTGCAGGAGCCCATCGGCAGATCGGCGATGGCCTGGCTCTTCCAGTCGGGCAGTGACGGAGCGAAGCGGATGACCTCGCTCGCCAGCACGCCGACCGAAACGGCGATGATGGCAGCGCGCGCTTCGATGGTGCCACGCGGCGTCTCGACCGCCACGCCGCCCTTGCCGCCCCAGGCGATGCGGGTCGCGGGCGTCTCCAGCTCGACCGGAATGCCTTGGGCATGGCGCGCGATCAGGGCGCCGAACCCGTCCAGCACCGGCCAATCGTCGCCTTCCCAGACATAGCGCCCGAAATCGAGGGCCGAAGCCCCCGCCGGCGGCACGCCCTGCTTGGCGATGAAGTTGGCTTCGAAGAAATCGTGCCACTTGCCGCGGAACGGGAACAGGTCCGACACCGGGCAGTCATGATCGCCGTCGCCCACGGCGGCGATCTTGGCGAAGCAATGGTCGACATAGTCGAAGCACGCATCGTGCTCCGGTCCCGACAGGATGGTGCCGTTGCGGGCGACGCGGAAATCCTCCGCGCCTTGTTTCACGTGAAACATGTACCGATCCACCAGCGGAGTCAGAGGGTTGAGCGCCGGCGAGTGCAGCCAGTGCGCGCCGAGATCGACCGCCGCGCCGAGCGTCACGCTGTCCGTGACGACGCGCCCGCCGATCCGCGGCTTGGCTTCCAGCAGGCGGAAGGAGGCGCCCTTGTCTTGCAGGCGCCGCGCGGCGGCCAAGCCAGCCGCGCCCGCGCCGATGATGACGACATCCAGCATGATCACATCTCAGGTCTATTGATGGACTGCCTCGAGCTTGTGGCCGTCCGGATCGGTGACGAAGGCGGCGTAGTAGGTCGGGCCGTAATGCGGCCTGGTGCCCGGCGCGCCCTGATCGCGCCCGCCCAGGCGCAAGGCGGCCGCATGAAAGGCGTCGACCGAAGCGCGGCTCGGCGCATCGAACGCCAGATGAAAGCCGGCGCCGGGTGGCGATGCCGGACCGGGCCTGGCGAACAGCGCCAGCTTGTCGTTGCCGCCCGCCGCGCCATAGCCGACAGCCTCGGCGTTGCTCCACACGCGGACATAGCCCAGTGCGCCCAGCACGCCGTCATAGAAGGCGGCGGCCTTGTCGAGATCGGCGACGCCGAAAGACAGATGCCCGAGCACGATATTCCCCACGCATTGCGCGATGGGGACATTGTTCGTGCCAGGAAGCGGATGGTCAATCCCCGCCCCTTGTCCCAAACGGGACAAGCCGCCATGCTGACCGGCACGGGAGATCAGGGCATGGACCACGGCAAGGAGACGGTGTTCGGCTGGGTGGATCGCCGCATGGGCGATCTGTCCGACTGGAACCAGACCATCTGGCATTACGGCGAGACGGCGCTGCGCGAATACAAATCCGCGGCCTGGTACGTCGCGCGGCTGAAACAGGAGGACTTCGAGGTCGAGGCCGGCACCGGCGGCATGCCGACCGCGTTCCGCGCCACCTGGTCGAACGGTGCCGGCCCACGCATCGCCGCCTATGCCGAATACGACGCGGTGCCGGGCAATTGCCAGGCGGCGGCTACCAAGAAGATGCCGCGCGCCGGCCTCTCGCCGCACGCCGGCGGGCATACCGATCCGCATTCCGCGCTCGGCATCTCGGCACTGGGCGGCGCGCTGGCGGCCAAGGCCGCGATGACGGAACTGGGGCTCAAGGGCACCATCGTGTTCTTCGGCGAGCCGGCGGAGAAACTGCGTTTGTCGAAGCCGGTCCATGCGGCCAAGGGTTATTACGACAGGCTCGATGCCGCGATCAGCTTCCACCCCACTTACATGCTGCCACTGGTGAACACCGCGCGCTGGGATACCCATTGCGGCGCGGGCTATGCCTGCATCTACACCTTCGAATGCCAGGAGCCGGAAAGCTGGCTGAGCGGCGATCCGGATTCGCCGATACCGGCCAGTCACGTCTCGGCCCGCGCGCCGGGCGCGACCGATGCCCTGTTCCACATGTTCGGGCTCACCAAGCAGACGCAGTCGAACATGCTGCCTTTCACCCAGGGCTGGTCGCTGAGCGAGGCGATCCTGACGGCGGGGCAGGCGACGGCCGACAATTTGCCGGCGCAGATCGCGGAGATCCAGTATCTGTGGCGCACGCCGACCATCGCGATGGCGGAGCAGGTGGCGCGGGTGCTGGACAGCAACGCCGAGGCGGCGGCCAAGGCCGCGCATTGCACCTGGAAACGCACCTGGGTCACCAAATCGCGGCCCGGCTTGCCCAACCACCCGCTGGCGGAAGCGACATACCGTAACATCGTGCTGGCCGGCGCGCCGAAATGGGGCGAGCAGGCGATTGCCCTCGCGCAGGATATCCAGAAGGAGCTGGGCCTGGCGCCGATGGAGAAGCCCTACCTGGGCGCCTGCGAGACCACGATCCCGCCGATGGAGGCGGAGATGAAGCTGCGCCAGGATTTGCCTCCCGCGCAGCTCAACTCGACCTCGGACGACTACACCGAATTCTGCTGGCACTGCCCGACGGTGCGGTTCTATATCGCCCGCCCGATGCTGAAGGCGCCGAAAGGCTTCTCCTATCCGGCCTGGGCGATGAATGCGCTGGGGGGCCTCAAGCCCTGCATCGATCCGATGATCCGCACGGCGGCCAAGACCATCGGGGCCACCATCGTCGATCTGATCGCGAACGACGAGCTGCTGCGCAACGCGCAGGGCGAATGGCGGCATCGCACCGGCGGCGGCATCGGGGCCAAGGATTGGGTCGCGCCGCTGCTGCCCAAGGATTTCCGCGTGCCGCTCGACTTCCGCTGGCCGGAATATGTGACGACGGCGCGGGGCGAGGAATGGTGGATACCGACCAGGGAAGGGGAGAGATCATGAGCAGCCAGAGCGACTATGCGCCCAACTTCAGCCTGGCCGGATCGGTCATGCTCGTCACCGGGCCGGCGCGCGGGCTTGGCCGCGCCAGCACGCTGGCCTGCGCGGCGGCCGGCGCCGACATCATCCTCGGCCTGCGGGACAAGGGCAGCGATGGTGGCCTTGCCGCGGAGATCGAGAAAATGGGGCGCACGGTCCTGCCCCTGCAACTCGACGTGACCAGGATGGATCAGATCAAGGATGCGGTGGCGCGCGCGATCGACCGCTTCGGGCGCATCGACATCCTGCTCAACAATGTCGGAGTCGGGCCGGAGAACCCGGCGGAGAAGGTCACCGAGAAGGATTTCGATTTCACCCTCAACGCCAACCTGAAGGGCACCTTCTTCGTCACGCAGGCGGTGGCTAAGACCATGATCCAGCGCAAGAAAGGCCGCATCATCAACATGAGTTCGCAGGCCGGCAGCGTGGTGCTGCATGGCGAGTCGATCTATTGCATGAGCAAGGCGGCGATCAATCACCTGACGCGCTGCCTCGCCTCCGAATGGGCGCCGCACGGCATCACCGTCAACAGCATCGCGCCGACCTTCATCTATACCGACGGCACCGCGCCGGCC
>DASYRS010000381.1:0-17541 GCA_036004205.1 Dongiaceae bacterium | reverse complement strand
ATTCCCGGCGCCTACAAGGGCTACTTCATCCAGCAGTTCGTGTCCGAGGTGCTGCAGAAGTAGCCAAGGAGCAGGCTGGGCCGCCGCCCCGCGGCCCAGCTTTGCTGCGCGCACGATGATCGATCGGATCATCCCCGCTTTGCCGGAACCCGAACCGAAGGTGCTCGCGGAGGCGCGGCGCGTGGCGGCGTCTCGCGCGGAGCATGACCGGCTCGCGGCGGAGCTTCCGTGCCTGCACGCGATCGAATGGGTCGCGCCGCCGCAGCCGCGCCGGCTCGGCCGCCGGATCAGGATCGCGGCCTGGAATGCCGAGCGCTGCAAATACATCCCGGAAAGCGCGGCGCTGCTGGCCGGGATCGGTGCCGATATCGTGCTGCTGACCGAGCTCGACATCGGCATGGCGCGCTCCGGCAACCGGCACACCGTGCGCGAGCTGGCCAGGTCGCTGGGCTGCGGCTATGCATTCGGCGTCGAGTATGTCGAGCTCGGGCTTGGCGACGACCGCGAGAAGGCCTGGCACGCGGATCAAGTCAACGCCGTCGGCCTGCATGGCAACGCCGTGCTCGGCAAGGCCAGCCTCGAAGCGCCCGTCATCGTGCGGCTGGACGAAGGCGCGCGCTGGTTCGCCGGCGCGCAATCGACGCGGGAGCGGCGGATCGGCGCGCGCATGGCGATCGCGGCCGCGGTCGATCTCGCCGGCGCGCCGCTGGTCGTGGCATCGGTCCACCTCGAAAGCAGCACCGATCCAGTCGACCGCGCGGCACAGGTGGCGGTGCTGTTGCGCGCGCTCGATGCTCATGCGCCGGGCACTCCTGTCGTCATCGGCGGTGATTTCAACACCAGCGACCTGCCGCCGGCCGATGCCGCAAACGGCAACTGGTTCGAGAATCCGGCGGCCCACGAGCCGCTGTTCGGCCTGTTCGCGGAGGCGGGCTACGATTGGCGCGCGGCCAATGCGCCCGCCGCCACCGAACGGACGCGGCCCGATGGCACGCCGCAACCGCCTTTTCGCAAGATCGACTGGTTCTTCAGCCGCGGCGTCGCCCCGCGGCGGGCCTTCACCCTGGCCGCGACCGACCTCGGCGGGTCGGCAATCTCCGATCACGACATCATCGTCATCGACATCGAGGCGAGATAAGAGGCCTCGCCCGCAAGCCGATCTGATCGTCGCCGCCAGCATGCCGCATCGAACAGAAGCCGCCGCTTTGGCGAGCGACCTGATGGCGGTGCTGGAAACCGGCATCGCATTGCGCCTGCCGCTGCTGGTCGCCGACTCCGACGAGACCTATCCCGAGAACGGCACCATCCGGCTCGGGCCCGGCTGGATCGCCCGGCGCTATCTCGAGCTGGGCGGCACGGCGATCGAGTTCGGCAAGCCCCACGCGCCGATCTTCACGGCGGCATCCACCCTGTGCAAGGTGGCCCCGGGCGCAACGATCATGGTGGGCGACAATCTTGCCACCGACATCGCGGGCGCCAATCGCTTGGATCTTGCGTCGCTGTTGGTGCTGAATGGCGGCGTGCATAGCGGCTTGCGGGATGCCGCGCTGGCCGAGGCCGCCGGGCGCTGCGGCGCCACGCCGACCTATATCGCGCCTGGCTTCATCTGGTAGGGCCGGGAATCGCTCCGAACTCGAGCCCTCACTCCGCCGCCAGGGCCGGTTGCAGGCGCGCCGGAAGGTGCGACGCGACCATCGCTTCTATCTCCGCGCCTTCGACGGTCTCGCGCTCCAGCAGCGCCGCCGCCAAGGCGGCATGCGCACTCTTATGACGATCCAGGGTCTCGAGGGCCTGGGTCCAGGCATAGTCGATGATCTTTTGCGCGCGCTCCTCGGCGCTCTGGCGCGCCGCCGCGCTGGAGTCCTCGGAGATGGAAAGAACCGGACCCGGCGATCCCATCGACCATACCGAGGCCATGCGGCAGGCCAGATTGGTCGCCTGCTTGAGATCGTCTTCCGCCCCGGTCGACACGCCGGCGCCGCCAAATTCCTTCATTTCCGCCGCGCGGCCGGCCAGGCAGACCGCGATATCGCTCATCAACTGCTGGCGATTGACGAGCTTGCGGTCTTCCTTGGGGGTTGAAAGCACGACGCCGAGCGCGCGTCCGCGCGGCACGATGGTCGCCTTTTGTGGGCGCTTCGCTCCTTCCAGGGTCGCGGCCGCGATCGCATGTCCGGCCTCGTGGATGGCAATGGCCCTGCGATCCTCTTCGGAGATCACGGCGCCGTTGCGCACGCGTCCCACCAGGACATCGAAATAGGCGCCGTCGATGTCGTCCATCGAGATCGCCTGCGCCGACCGCCTGGTCGCGCGGATGGCGGCTTCGTTCAGAAGATTCTCCAGATCGGCGCCGGACATGCCGGTCGTGCGCCGCGCCACCGTCGTCATGTCCACGTCACTCGCCAATATCTTACTGCGCGCATGCACGTGGAGGATGCCGCGCCGCCCGGCCAGATCGGGCACGTCGAGATTGATCCGCCTGTCGAACCGGCCCGGGCGCAACACGGCACCATCGATCAGGTCCAGCCGATTGGTGGCGGCGATTACCACGACGCCTTTGTTGCTGGTGAAGCCGTCCATCTCCACCAGGAGCGCGTTGAGTGTCGCTTCCTCCTCGGTGTTGATGCCGCTGCCGGCACTCGCCGAGCGCTTGCGCGCCAGGGTCTCGATCTCGTCGATGAAGATCAGGCACGGCGCGTTCTTGCGCGCCAGCTTGAACATGTTGCGCACCTTATTCGCGCCGAGGCCCATGAAGGTCTGGCGAAAATCCGCGCCCGACACGGCAATGAAGGCCGAGTGGGTCTCGCCCGCGACCGCGCGCGCCAGCAGGGTCTTGCCCACGCCCGGCGGGCCGACCATCAGGGCGCCCTTGGGTGCCTTTGCACCGAGCCGCGTGAATGTCTCCGGATCGCGCAGGAAGTCGACGATCTCCGTCATCTGATCCTTGGCTTCGTCCTGGCCGGCGACGTCGGAGAAGCGGTATCTGGCGGCCGTCGGATCCAGCAGCTTGGTGGGTCCGCCGATCGCGAAGCGGCTCGCGCCGCCCAGAATCTGCCAGGCGATCAGCAGCATCGGCAGAATCATCAGCAGCGGGACACCGTTCTTGTTGATGAAGTCGGTCAGCGCGGATCCACCGAAGGACACATCGACGCCCGCCTGAACCAGCTGGACCAACGTTTCGTCCGGCAACTGGCCGCGGAAACCGGCCTCCTTGCCGTCGCGATAGACGATCGCGATGCTATCCTGGCTGATGCTGGCCGACTTGATCTGCCCGCCGCGCGCATCCTCGACGAATGTGGTCATGCTGATGCTGGGCGGCGTGGTAGTCGCCAATTGGGTCCACCCGACCCAGCCGATGGTGCCGAGCCCGAGCAGCGCGATCAACAGGGCGGCGGCTCGTTCCCGGCGGGATAGCAATTGATATTTGCGCAACAGCTGACGCCACATGCGATGCATCTTCATCCTCCGGGAACATCCTCGCGAAAGCTCGGCGACGTCGCGGGCGCGACGCGGCGGAAGCCGATCTATGCCCTTCGGCCTACACGCATCAGCTGCGGCGCGCGGTGGTGGGGATACAAAGCGCACCCGACTTCCTATATATTCTGCGAGCAATGGTCGGTTTAGAGTTGAGCGAAGGCGGCGGTGAGTGGCATCCATGCCGTTCGCTGCCGCCCTCCGATTGAGGGATCATCTTGCGCATCACCAGGATCACCGCTTATCGGCAGGACCAGCCGTTCCGCGATGGCGCCTATACCTGTTCCGGCGGGCGCACCGCCCTCGGATTCGATTCAACCATCGTCCGCATCGACACCGATGCGGGCCTGGTCGGCTGGGGGGAGATGGCGCCGCTGGGCGCGTTCTACGATCCCTCTTTCGCGGCCGGCGCGCGGGCAGCGCTCGCCGAACTGGCGCCTGCCCTGGTCGGGGAAGATCCCCTGCAGGCCAACGCGATCAACCGGCGCATGGACCATGTCCTCAAAGGCCACCCCTACGCCAAGTCCGCGATCGACATGGCGTGCTGGGACCTCGCCGGCAAGAATGCGGAACAGCCGCTGGCCGAGCTGCTGGGCGGGCGCTTCGGCGAGACCGTCGCGCTTTATCGCTCCGTGCCGCAGGCGGAACCGGCCCGGATGGCGGAGCAGGCACGCCGCTATGTCGAGGCCGGCTACAAGCGCATTCAGGTGAAGGTCGGGCTCGATCCCGACGAGGATATCGAGCGGATGCAGGCGGTGAGCAAAGCGCTCTCCCGCGACATCGTGCTGTTCGCCGATGCCAATGGCGGCTGGAACACCCATCAGGTCCGCCGCTTCCTGCGCGGCACGCGCACGCTCGATTACTATCTGGAGCAGCCTTGCGCCAGCTATGAAGAATGCCTCGCCATCCGCGGCGACTGCGACCGTCCGCTCATCCTGGATGAATCGATCGACAGCCTTCCCGTCCTGATGCGGGCCTGCGCGGACCGGCTGGCGGACGGCATCACCATCAAGCTCGCGCGCGTCGGCGGCATCACGCGCGCGCGGCTGATCCGCGATAGCGCCGTCGAGATGGGTCTGGCGGTGACGGTCGAAGATACCGGCGGTGCCGAGATCGATACCGCCGCCATGGCGCACATGTCCCTATCGACGCCGGAAAGTGCCCGCCTGCATACCGTCGACTTCCACAATTGGGTCACCGTCAGCAACGCCTCCGGCATGCCGGCCTGCCGCGACGGCAAGATGGCTGCGCCCACCGCGCCTGGCCTCGGCGTCATTCCGTTGGAAGGGAAGTTCTCGACTCCGGTCTACGCGACGTAAGCCGAGCCGGCAGCGCCAAAGAATTTCTCAGGCGCGCCGGCGAGATGCCCGGTCTTCACCCACACCCGGCAGCCGTCCGCGCCGGTCTTGGCCTGCAGGGTCGCCTGGGCAGGGAGGCGGAGCCAGGATTGCGCAGTGAAATTTTCGTGGCCCTCGGCAAAGCTGCCGTCGAGCACCAGGATCTCGGCTCCGCCGGGCAGAGGCATTTCCATCGTCGCATGCGGCGCCCAGCGTTCCAGGCGGACTTCTTCGCGCGCATCGCGAAACAGCGGGAGCAGTTGGACACCCGGCCGGCCGGGCGCAGGCGCGAAGCTGTTCTTGGCCGTGTCGATCCGCACGTCGGTGCGGTCGGCGGGATCGAATTGCCAGAGCTTGACGAAGATCACGCAGCCGGGCTCGGAGCCCGGCGTGTGCCGCGAGGTCGGCGGATTGCGGACATAGGAGCCGGCGGGATAGTCGCCATGCTCATCCTGGAACACGCCATCCAGAACCAGGAACTCTTCGCCGCCGCCATGGGTGTGGGCTGAGAAATGGCTATTCGGCGCGTAGCGGACGATGGAGGTGGCCCGCGCCACCTCATCGCCGATCCGGTCCAGCATGCGGCGTTCGACGCCCGCCATGGGTGAGGGCAGCCAGGGGAGGCTCGCGCCATGGACCGCGGCGCGCTGCGAGAAATCCGCGTTCAGTTCCATGAACTGGCTCCTACTCGTCGAGTTCCGGACGAACATCGAACGCCCGCAGGCCCGCACCGCGCAATAGTTTTATGGGCGTTCCCTGCCCGGCGATCTCGGCGGTCAGCAACCGGTGGAGATCGTCGATCGCGAACACACCGGATTCCGCGAACTCGAGGATGACGTCGCCTTTCTCGATCCCCGCCAGCGCGGCCGGCCCGCCGGGTGGAACCTCCAGCACCTGCACCGCGCCCACTTGCGGGCGGCGCAAACGGCGCGCCAGGCGTTGGTCCAGCATGATGGTCTGGCCTGCCAGGCCCAGGCGCGCGCGGCGCACGCGCCCATCGCGCATCAGCCGCATGGTGACATCGGCGGCGGTGTCGATCCCGATGGCGAAGCACAGTCCTTGGGCGCGGCCGATCATCGCCGTGTTGATGCCGACGACCTTTCCCTGTCCATCCACCAGCGCGCCGCCGGAATTGCCGGGATTGAGCGGGGCATCAGTCTGGATGACGCTCTGGATCAGCCGGCCCGACGGCGAGCGCAAGGTCCGGCCCAGCGCGCTGACGATGCCGGCGGTGACGGTGGCCTGGAATCCCAGGGGATTGCCGATGGCGACCACCAGTTGGCCGACCCGCAGCCGCGCCGAACTGCCGAAGGTCGCATGCGGCAAGCTGGCGCCTTGCAGCCGCAGCACGGCCAGATCGGTAGCGGGATCGTCGCCCACCAGCTGCGCGTCGAACTGGCGCCCGTCGGTCAGGCTGCCGGAAAGCCGAGCAGCCCCGGAGACAACGTGGCTATTGGTGAGGAGATAGCCGTCCGGCGCGAACAGCACGCCGGAGCCGGTGCCGACCTGTCGTCCCTGGGCATGGATGTGAACAACGGCCGGGCCCACCGTCTCGAACGCGTGCGCCACTCGGGCGGAATAGGGGTCCAGCGCCTCATCGGGATGGTCGACGGAATCGTATGGCATGGCTTGGAGATAGGCAACGCGGGACGGGATCGCAAGACCGTGCCTGGTCAGGCCGGCCTGCGTCCATGGAATGCATCCTCCAGCAGCCGGCGGATTCCGTCGCGCGAAACGGGGCGTGGATTGTAATAGGGATTGCGCGTCGCGATCTCCACGGCCTGGTCGAGGTCCTGCTCCTTGAAGCCGATCGCCTTCAAGGCCAATGGCGCGCCGATCGCTGCGGCAAGATCATAGAGTCCGCCCGCGGCTTCCGATGTGCCGAGCGCCCGCGCGATCCGCTGCATCGCATCCGGCGCCGCGTCTTTGTTGTAGGCGGCGGCATGGGGCAGCACGATGGTATGAGTCTCGGCGTGCGGCAGGTTGAAGCTGCCGCCGAGCGTGTGGCAGAGCTTGTGATGCAGCGCCATGCCGACGGCGCCGAGCGAGATGCCGGCCAGCCACGCGCCATAGAGCGCATCGCCGCGCGCGTCGCGGTCGCCGGGGTCGGCCGCGATGCGAGGCAGGCTGCGGGCGAGGGCACGGATCCCTTCCTCCGCCATCAGCGAGGTGACCGGATTGGCGTTCTCGGCATAGAGCGCTTCCACGCAATGGGCGATGGCGTTCATGCCGCTCGGCCCGCTGATCTTGACCGGCAAACCGAGCGTGAGGAGGGGATCGTAGATCACCGTGCGCGGCAGTACCTTGGCATCGCGCCCGGTCTTTTTCACCCCGCCTTCGGTCAGGCCGTAGATCGGTGTCATCTCCGAGCCGGCATAGGTCGTCGGAATGGCGACGATCGGCAGGCCGCTCTCGAGCGCGATCGCCTTGCCGAGGCCGATGGTCGAGCCGCCGCCGATTGCAACGGCGCCGTCCGCGCCCAGCCTGCGCGCTTCCGCCCGCGCGGCCTCTGCGGTCTCGACGGGGACATGCATCTTGGCGTTCGGATAGATGCCAACCGCGCGCAACCCCAACCGCCGCGCGGCTTCCTCGGCCAGCTTCACCTGGCCGGGTGTCGAGAGCACCAGCAGTTTCGAAAGGCCCAGCCGGTCTGCTTCCGCGGCCAGCGTGTCGAACGCCCCCGCGCCGAAGACGACACGGTAGGGAAGCTGGTCATAGACGAAATCCCGCATGACGTCCTCCGTGCGCGCATCCTAGCGCATTCGGACGCCATGCGGGTATGGGGAGGATCAGCGGCTGCGTAGTTTCCGCAGCCGGCTCTCCACGTCTTCCTTGTTGAGATAGGCGCCGCACAGCCTGCGATAGCCCTGATAGGCGTCGCGGGCATGGAGTGCGCGCCAGTTGTCGAACATCACGGCATCTCCTGGCGCCAGCCGGCGACGATACTGCATCTTCGGATCGTTGACGTAGGACGCAAAGACCTTGAGCGCGCGATAGAGCGCGGCAGTCTGGTCCGCCGGCAGATAGAACGGTGCGCGGTCATAGTTGTTGTAGCTGACCTGCACCAGCTCGCCCGCACGATTGAGGCGGAACAACGGCCGCGCGGCCTGCAGATGCACGTTCCGGTCATTGTCGATGTACTGCCCCATGATCTCGACAGAGGTCAGCAGGCGGTATTCCTCCGCATGGTCGCGCCGCATGATGTCCGCGATCTTGAAGGCGTCGACGAACACGTTCTCTCCGCCAGTCCCGTCGAAAGCCAGGCAATGCAGCATCTGGTAGCCCGGCGCATCGAAGCTGTAGGTGCCGTCGGTATGCGGCCCGATCGCCAGCGTCGTATAGGCGGTGTCCTTGTGCTCCATGTTGGCGGTGAAGTCCCAGAACCCGCCGAAGATGGTGTGGCGGATATAGGTCACGCGCTCCATCAAAGCCTGGGTCGCTTCCGGCGTCGCCGGCGTGCCGGTCACGATGCAGAAGCCGTAGGTCTCGACCAGCTCCAGCCATTGCTTGAGGCCGGCATCGTCCGTCGCATTCATCACCGCGTCATGCGCGACTGTCGGCAGTTGTGCCTCGATCGTTGCCGCGTCCCACAGGACCCGGCGCGGCGCGCTCTGGTTGGCGGGCAGGACGGAGGCAAGGAACGTCGCCTCGAACCGGCTGACATGCGCATCGTCCGCCCAGTCGATCCGCAGCACGCGGCCATTCTCCTCGATCGCGACGGCGCGCGCCGCGATGTCCTCGGGGATCGAGAAGGTGTCGATCTGGCGCTGCTTGGTATCGGGATGCAGGCATTGCGGGCTGGGGCAATGATCCTTCAGCCACAGCAGCGCGAACTGATCGCCGGTGCGGCCGTCCGCCCAGCTCAGCTCGACATGGCGATCCGCCAGCTTCACGTCCCGCAATGCAGCGCCCATGATATTTCTCCGACCTACGCAATAAGGTTGTGCCGTTGTTGTACAAGTGTATAATAGCGGGAATGCCCACTTTTGGCAAGAGGGGCCGATGGCGATAGCCGAGCCACGTTTCACGCGCGATCTGCCGGAGGTGCGAAAGCGCAAGCTGATCGAGGCAACCGCGCAGTGCCTGGCCGAATTCGGCCATGCCGGCACATCGGTGCGGGCGGTCGCCGCCAAAGCCAATGTCTCGCCGGGCCTGGTCGCGCATCATTTCAAGGGCATCGATGACCTGATCGTCGCCACCTACGGCCATGTCGGCGAGCGGGTGGCGGAGGCCCTGACGGCGGCCATGGACTCGGCGCCCGAGGATTCCGAATCGAAGTTGCGTGCCTTCATCGAGGCGTCCTTCAAGCCGCCGGTGCTGGACCGCGATCTGCTCGCGATCTGGCTGTCCTTCTGGTCCCTGGTGCGCCGCGATCCCGGCGTGCGCAAGGTGCACAAGAAGGTTTATGCCGACTATCGCCGGCGGCTGGAGGAACTGATCGCCGACATCACGGCCGCGCGCCGCATCAAGATCGATGTTCACCTGGCCGCCCTCGGCTTCACCGCCATGCTGGATGGCTTGTGGCTGGAACTCTGCCTCGACCCCACGACGTTCTCGCGTGACGATGCGTTGCGCATCGCCCATGCCTGGGTCGACGATCTGGTGGCGGGCGGCTTTCGCGCCTTGGGAATCAGGCGGGGCTAGCGAGTGGTCCCAGGTGCAGCTCCAGGAACTCGTAGCTCGCGTGCCGGAAATCCGCATGATCGACGGCCTGGCGGTCGAGCGCGCGCTCGAGGAACAACCCGTCGATCAGTGCCTGGAGGTTTCTCGCGATCTCGACGGGGTTGACCTTGCGTCGCCGCCCCTCGGCGACGGTTCCGATCAGTTTGGCCAGGGACTTGAGGTAGCTGCGATATAACGTCCGATGCGCTCGC
Source organism: Dongiaceae bacterium (assembly GCA_036004205.1). Taxonomy (GTDB): domain Bacteria; phylum Pseudomonadota; class Alphaproteobacteria; order Dongiales; family Dongiaceae; genus Dongia_A. The sequence goes on along the minus strand of DASYRS010000381.1, from coordinate 7,856 downwards.
CGAAGGTCGGGATTGACCACGATCTCGCCCCACAGCGCCAGCCACACCGTCAGGTTCGCGGGCTTCAGATATTCGGGATCGATGATGGCGTCGAGGATCCGGCACAGTCGTTCGGCGGGCGATCCTGCCGCCGCCTTGTCGTCCAGATCGGCGATCTTCCGGTTCACGTCCGCGTAGAGCGCCGCCTGGTAGACCTCGGTCAGCAGCTCGTTCTTGTCCGTGAAGTAGTGGCTCATGAGGCCGAGGGAGACGCCGGCCTCGGCCGCGATCCGCTCCATCTTGAAGGCCGCCATGCCGCCCGCGCTGAGGCATCGGATGGCGGCCTGCACCAGATCCGCCCGGCGCTTCTCCGGTGCCTCGCGCCTGAACCGGGGACTTTTCCGTCGCGATTGCATTCTGCCATCCATTTCCTTATTGTAAGAGCTTACAACAAGGACGACGCGTGGTCCAGGGCGAAGGCGAATGAATTCGGCCAAGAAACGCTATTCCGGCTGGTCGCTGCTGCGAGAGGGCATCGGCGGCCAGCAAGGCTGGAGCAAGGCGTGGGCGGACCGCGACCCGGCCGGCCGCTATGACGTCGTCGTCATCGGCGGCGGCGGCCACGGCTTGGCGACGGCTTACTATCTGGCGCGCACGCACGGTATCTCGCGCGTCGCGGTGATCGAGAAAGGGTGGATCGGTGGCGGTAATACCGGCCGCAACACCACCATCATCCGGTCGAACTATTTTTACCCCGAGAGCGCGGCGCTCTATGACCTGTCGGTCGGCCTCTATGAGGGCCTGTCGCGCGAGCTGAACTACAACATCATGTTCTCACAGCGCGGCATGATCGAGATCGCGCACAGCGAAGCCGAGTTCGAGATGATGCATCGCGGCGCGAACGCGATGCGCGTCAACGGCATCGACATCGAGATCATCGATCGCGACGGGATATTCCAGCTGGCGCCACTGTTGAACCGCGACCTGAATGTCCGCTGGCCGGTGATGGGCGGCACGATCCAGCGTCGCGCCGGTGTCGCGCGGCACGATGCGGTGGCGTGGGGCTATGCGCGCGCCGCCGATTCGCTTGGAATCCACATCATCCAGAATTGCGAGGTCACCGGCTTCGACATCAGCCATGGCCGCGTCGTCGCCATCGAGACCAGCCGCGGCCGGATCGTCGCCGACCGGTTCGGCATGGCGGTCGCCGGCCATTCCTCGGTTCTGGCCGGGATGGCGGGCTTCACGCTGCCGCTGCAAAGCTACACGCTGCAGGCGATGGTCAGCGAGCCGATCAAGCCGTGCCTCGATGTCGTGGCCTCCTCCAACTCGCACGGCGCCTATGTCAGCCAGTCCGACAAGGGCGAGTTGGTGATGGGCGGCGGGCTGGACCGCTGCCCGTCCTACGCCCAGCGCGGCAACTTCCCGGTGACCCAGTCGGTCATCGCGCCCTTGCTGGAGATGTTCCCGTCCTTCGCGACCCTGAAGCTGATGCGCCAGTGGGGCGGCATCGTCGACACCTCGCCCGACAATTCGCCCATCATCGGGCCATCGCCGGTCGAGGGGCTTTATCTCAATTGCGGCTGGGGTACTGGCGGTTTCAAGGCGATCCCGGCCGGCGGGACCCTGTTCGCGCACATCCTCGCCACCGGCCGGCATCATCCGATCTCGACGCCGTTCGACCTGTCGCGGTTTGAATCGGGCGCGCTGATCGACGAAGCCCACGCCGGCGTCGCGCACTAGGAGGGACGATGCAGCAAGTCCCTTGTCCCTGGTGCGGGAAGCGGGCGGAGGTCGAGTTCCGCTATGCCGGCGATGCCGGCGTGAAACGGCCGGAGCGCATGGCCGACGACAAGACCTGGGCGCAGTACCTCCATGCCCGCAAGAACGCCAAAGGGCCGGCCAAAGAATTGTGGATTCATACGGCCGGCTGCGGCCGCTGGTTCGTGTTGTCGCGGGACACGCTCACCCACGAAGTGACGGGATCGGAGCCGATGGCATGACCGGCTTCGTGCGCATGGAATCAGGCGGCGCGATCGACCGCACGCAGCGGCTCAGATTCGTGTTCGATGGCGCGCCTTATGAGAGCTTCGCCGGTGACACGATTGCGTCGGCGTTGCTGGCCAACAATGTCCGCATCGTTGGCCGTAGCTTCAAATACCATCGGCCGCGCGGCATCTACACGGCCGGCGCGGAAGAACCGAATGCCATTCTGGATCTGCGGCACGGCGCGCGCCATGATCCCAATGCGCGCGCGACTTTGGAGCCGCTCGCAGACGGCCTGGAGCTGCGCTCGATCCACGCCAAGGGGACAGCGGCGCGCGACCGGCTGGCGTTCCTCGACCGGTTCGCGCGCTTCATTCCCGCGGCGTTCTACTACAAGACTTTCATGTGGCCGAACTGGGCCGCCTATGAGCATCGCATCCGGTCGCTGGCCGGTCTCGGCCGGCTCGATCCGACGGCGCGCGCCACCTCGGCTGCCCATGTTCATGCCGAGGTGGATGTCTGCGTCGTCGGGTCCGGCCCATCCGGATTGGCGGCCGCCCTGGCCGCCGCGCGGCTGGGCAAGCGCGTGATGCTGGTGGACGAGCGGCCGGAGCTTGGCGGATCGCTGCTTCATCGCGAAGCCATGATCGACGGCGAGCAAGGCGCCGCTTGGGCGGGCCACGTCGCGCGGACACTGCGGGATTGCAATGTTGCGATCCTGCGCCGGTCGACCGCCGTCGGACTCTATGACCACAACGTCCTGGCTGTCGTGCAAAAAGGCGCGCTGTCCAGCGCCAACGGGGAGCGGATCTGGCTGGTTCGCGCGGGCCAGGTTGTCGTCGCGACCGGCGCGATCGAACGTCCGCTGCTGTTCGCCAACAATGACCGGCCCGGCGTGATGCTGGCGGATGCAGCGCTCGCCTATCTGCGCCGTTATGCCGTCAGGCTGGGCGAAAGAATCGTCGTCGCCACCAGCAACGATTCCGCCTACGAGGCCGCTTTGGCTTTGCGCGGTGCCGGCAGCGACGTGCATCTCGTCGATTCCCGTCCGGAGACGGACATCGATCCAGCGCTTGCGGCATCCGCGCGCGCCGCCGGCATCGAGCTGCTTGCCGCCAGCAGGATCGATTCCGTCGTCGGGCATCGCTCCGTCGAGGCGGTGATCCTCGGCAATGGCAAGCGAATTTCGGCGGAGCTGGTCGCGCATTCGGGCGGCTGGACGCCGAGCCTGCATCTCTATTGCCACGCGAAGGGCAAGCCGCAGTGGGACTCCACCGCTGGCAGCTATCGTCCTGGCAACAAGGTCCCCGGCATCGACGTGGTGGGCGCGGCAGCCGGCCTGTGGGACCTGGATGCGATGCTCCAGCAGGCGACGGCGATTGCCGGCGGCCAGCAAGGCGAGGCGCCGCGCTGCAACGACAAGGTCAAGCAATGGACGGCCCCGTCGATCGTCCCCAGTTCCGGCAAACGGGTCTGGGTCGATCTGCAGAACGACGTGACCGTTGCCGATATCGAACTGGCGGTGCGGGAGAATTTCTCCGCGGTCGAGCACCTGAAGCGTTATACGACAATTGGCATGGGCACCGATCAGGGCAAGACCTCCAACGTCAATGCCCTCGCCATCCTCGCCGTCAGCACGTCGCAGGAGATCGCGAAGTTCGGCACCACGACCTTCCGGCCGCCCTATGTGCCGGTCTCGATGGCGACCGTCGCGGGCGCCGAGCGTGGCCAGCTCCAGTGGCCGATCCGCCGCCTGCCCGCGGAAAACACCCACCGGCAGGAACACGCCTATTTCCGCGACTATGGCGGCGTGCTGCGCCCCGCCTGGTACGGCGCACGCGCGGACGCAATCGCCGAGGAATGCGTGGCGGCGCGCAACGATGCCGTGGTGTTCGACGCGTCTTCCCTGGGCAAGATCGAGATCGTTGGCCCTGCCGCCGCCGCGTTGCTGGATTTCGTCTATTACACGCCGATGGCGAGCCTGGCGGTGGGCCGCGCGCGCTACGGGCTGACGCTGAGCGAAGCAGGCATCGTGGCCGATGACGGCGTGGTCCTGCGGCTGGGACCGAGCCACTTCGTCGTCTCCTGCTCCAGCAGCCATGTGGCGGGCATGGTGATGCAGCTCGAGGCCTGGCGGCAGGACCGGTTCGATCTTGCGCGGGTCTTCATCCACGATGCCACGGCGCATTGGGCGACGATCGCAATCTCCGGCCCCGGCTCGAAACCGATCGTCGCCGGGCTCGGGCTTGGCATCGCGCTCGATGACGCAACATTCCCACACATGAGCGTTGCGGAAGGCAGTTTCGGCGGACGTCCGGCACGGATCGCGCGCGTCAGTTTCACCGGCGAACGCAGCTACGAGATCTCCGTGCCGGCGGCGGTGGGCGCTCAGCTCTGGCAAAGCGTACGCGACGCCGGGGCGTCTCCCCTGGGGATCGAGGCGCTCGGCGTGCTGCGTGCCGAGAAGGGTTACATCTATGTGGGGCAGGACACGGATGGCGAGACCATGCCCCACGATCTCGGCGTGGCGGGCCCGCGCTCCAAACGGCAGGATGCCTACGTCGGCGACCGATCGCTGTTCACGCCGGCGGCGTCCAAAGCGAACCGCAAGAAGCTGGTCGGCATTCTGGCGGAGGGGAAAACGCCAGTTCCCACCGGCGCCCATGCAATCGAAATCGTCGCCGGGCGGAAGCGCGGCGTCGGCTATGTCACCAGCAGCTACTCCAGCCAGCGTCTCGGGCATCCGATCGCTCTCGGCCTCATCGAAGGTGGCCTCGATCGGGGCAGCGAACCCATCGATCTGGAGCATCTCGGCCACAGCTTCAAAGGCCGGATCGTGTCACCCTGTTTCTTCGATCCTAAGGGAGCGCGCCTCAATGCCTGATCGCGGACTCTTCTGGTCGCCCGTGCCGGATTGGTCGCGGGCCGACATCCAGCATCGGGAACTGGGCATCACGGCGCTCTCTACTCAGGTCGCCTGGCTGGTGAGCGGCGATCTCAGCAAGTTCCTGGCACAGCGCGGCGGCATGCCCTGCGTCGGCCCCAGAGACTCGTGCGAGAAGGGAACCTATGCGCTGCGCCTGGCGCCGGATCGCTTGCTGTTCGTGTGCCGCGATGGCGTGCTGACCGATCTCCCCGCTTTCGGCTGGTCCGATGACGGAATCGCCATCACCGATGTCAGCGACGGATTCGTCCTATGCGATGTCACGGGGCCCGCCGCGCCCGATCTGATGAGGCTGGGCGCGAGCTACGATTTCGAGGCCGGGCCCGCCGCGCCGGCCGAATCGGCATCGATGCTGTTCGCCGGACTGAAGGTGGCGGTCGCCCCGTTTCGGCCCGGCTGGCGCTTGCATGTCGAACGCCCGTACGCCGCGGCGTTGTGGCACTGGCTCCAGCGCGCCGCGTCGGAGTGGGCGAAGCCGCCAGCGGAACCAACCCGGCCGGAACTGCCCCTCAGCGCTGCAACGAAACAGGCTCTCAGATGAAATCGCATTATCGGGTCGTCATCATCGGCGGCGGCATCGTCGGATCGAGCATTCTCTATCATCTCAGCAAGTTCGGCTGGACCGACGTCGCGCTGATCGAGCGCGCGGAGCTGACGGCGGGATCGACCTGGCATGCGGCGGCAGGGTTCCACGCGCTCAACGACGATCCCAACATCGCCGCTTTGCAGGGCTACACCATCCGCCTCTACGAGGAGATCGAGAAGGAGAGCGGCCAGAGCGTCGGGATGCGTATGACCGGCGGCATCAGCCTCGCCGCCACGCCCGAGCGCTGGGAGATGCTGAAGGCCGAGCGGGCGATGTACGAGACCATGGAAATGGAAACGCGCCTGGTCACGCCGGAAGAGATCAAGGAGCTGTGCCCGATCGTCGATGTCGCCAACCTCCAGGGTGGCCTCTACGACGCCCACGAAGGCTACATGGACCCGCACGGCACGACCCATGCCTATGCCGGCGCGGCGAAGAAACGCGGTGCGGACATCATCCTGCGCAACCGGGTCCTGGGCTTGCAGCAATTGCCGAACGGTCAATGGTCGATCGTCACGGAGCAGGGGACCATCACCGCCGAACACGTGATCAACGCCGCCGGCCTATGGGCGCGCAAGGTCGGGCACATGGTCGGCATCAACTTGCCGGTCACGCCAATGCAGCACCATTACCTGATCACCGAGGATGTGCCGGAGATTGTCGCGATGGATCGGGAGATCGCCGCCGTCACCGACCTCGAGGGCTTCACCTACCTGCAGCAGGAGCGCAAGGGCGTGCTGCTCGGCGTCTATGAGCGCGATCCGCGGCATTGGAAGACCGAGGGCGCCGACTGGGATTTCGGCATGGACCTGCTGCCGCCCGACATCGACCGCATCTCGCCCGAACTGGCGATCGGGTTCGGGCGATTCCCCGCGCTCCAGCATGTCGGCATTCGCAAGTGGGTCAACGGCGCGTTCACCTTCACGCCGGACGGCAATCCGCTGGTCGGCCCGGTGCCGGGCCTCAGGAACTATTGGGTCGCTTGCGGCTGCATGGGCGGCTTCTCGCAAGGCGGGGCCATCGGCCTCACCCTCGCCAACTGGATGATCGAAGGCGACCCGGGGGCGGACATCTTCGGCATGGATGTCGCGCGCTACGGCGGCTTCGCCGCAAACGATTCCTACCTGAAGGCGATGACCGGGCAGTTCTATGCCCGCCGTTTCGTGATCTCCTATCCCAACGAAGAGCTTCCCGCCGGCCGGCCGCTGAAGACGTCGCCGTGCTTCGACGCCTTGAAAGCGGAGGGCGCGGTCTATGGCTGCACCTGGGGCATGGAGACGCCGCAATATTTCGTGGCGGGCCAGCCTGGGTTCGTCGAAAAGCCGACCTTGCGCCGCTCCAACGCGCATCCCTTCGTCGCCGCGGAAGTGAAGGCGACGCGCGAGGCCGTCGGCATGTTCGAGAGCGCGATCTATGCGCGCTACGAGGTGACCGGCCCGCGCGCCGCCGTTTGGCTTGACCACCTGCTCGCGGCCAGGCTGCCGAAGGTCGGCCGCGTCCGTCTCGCGCCGATGCTGAGCCCGTCCGGCAAGCTGATGGGGGACCTCACTGTCAGCCGGCTGGCGGAGGACCGCTTCTGGCTGATCGGCTCGTACTATCTCCAGACCTGGCACATGCGCTGGTTCACCGAGCACCTGCCGCAGGACGGCGTCATCATCCGCAATCTCTCCGACGATTGGATGGGATTCGCGATCTCCGGGCCGAAATCACGCGAACTGGTGTCGCGCCTCGCCACCGCCGATCTCGGCAACGCCGCGTTCCCGTTCCTGTCCTGCGCGGAGATGGAAGTCGGCATGGCGCAAGCGGTGGTGGCGCGCCTCTCCCTGACCGGAGAGCTAGGCTACGAGATCAACGTGCCGGTCGCCCATCAGCGCGCGCTCTATGGCGCGCTACGCGAAGCGGGCGCCGGCCTCGGCCTCAAATCGATCGGCAACCGCGCGCTCGACAGCCTGCGGCTGGAGAAAAGCTACGGCATCTGGTCGACCGAGTTCACGCAATCCTATTCGCCGGAAATGTCGAACCTTCGCCACCATGTCGCCTTCGACAAGGGTGATTTCATCGGCCGGGACGCCGCCCGGCGTGAGCGCGAGAAGGGCGTCGATCGGGTGCTGGTGACCCTCACCATCGATGCCAAGGACGCCGACGCCTCCGGCTTCGAGCCGGTGAAGTGCGATGGCAAGCTGGTCGGCTTTGTCACCTCAGGCGCCTATGGCCATCACGTTGGGCAGAGCCTTGCCCTTGCTTATGTCGACAACGAGCTGGCGGCTTCCAAGGCGGCGCTCACGGTCGACGTGATCGGCGAGAATCGAAAGGCTCGGATCCTGAGGGAGCCGGCTTACGATCCCAAGGGCACGCGCCTAA
>DASYRS010000380.1:0-1937 GCA_036004205.1 Dongiaceae bacterium | reverse complement strand
TAGATCGGCAGATGCAGCCCGGCATCGCGCGCGAGCAGCGGCGAATAGCTGCCGGCCGCCAGCACGAAGGCATCGGCCCTGATCGGGCCCCCGGAGGTTTTCAGCGCCGTCACGCGATCGCCTTCGACCGCAAGGCCATCGATGGCGGTGGAAAGGCGGAACGAAACGCCGCGCGTCTTGCAAATCTCCGCCAGCGCTTCGGTGAAGCGCCGCGCATCGCCGACCTCGTCCGATGTACCATGCAGCGCGCCGACAAATTTGGAGCGCGCATGCTCGAGGCCGGGTTCGAGCGCCACCACCTCGTCCCAGGAAATCGGCGCGATCGCCGCGCCTGCTTCGCGCAACAGCGCCAGGCTCCGGTCGTTCAGCTCCAGTTCATGCCGGTCGCGGAACAGATAGAGGACGCCCTGGGTGCCGCGCTGCCAGCCGATCCCGGTTTCGGCCGTCACGCGCTCGAGCTCCGCCATCGAGTAGAAGCAGAGCCTGGTCTTGGCGAGGGTGTTGGCGCGGTGGCGCCCGGGCGTGCAATTGCGCAGGAAGCGCAGGCCCCAATCGAGCAGCTGGCGGTTGAGGTGGGGCTTCAGCCGCAGCCCGCTGTCCACCTGCCACAGCGATTTCAGCAGCAGCCAGGGCGCGCCCGGCGCCGCCCAGGAAAACGAATGGTTTGGGGTCAGCAGGCTGGCATTGGCAAAGCTGGTCTCGCGCGCCGGCGCGGACTGCCGGTCCACTACCAGGATTTCGTGACCTTCTTTTGCCAGGTAATAAGCGGACGCCACGCCCAGAAGGCCGGCGCCGACAATCGCGATGCGCATGGGGGTGAGTGGGTCGCCTGTCGAGGTGGTTGTTGAGTTGGTTGTTGAAAGCGCCGCAAGACTGCCATAATCGGGGTGGAATCGATATCGGAATCACACTCACGCTGGAGCCGCCGATGCGCCGTCTGCCCGCTGCCCGCCTGTTGTTCTCATCCGCCTTGGCCGCTCTGCTCCTGCTGACGGGTGACGGAACCGGCTGGTCTCCCAGCGCCCAGGCGCAATCCCAGCCGCCCGCCGGCCCTGCCATGACGCCGGACGAGATCGCCGCTTGCCTGTGCCAGAAGGATGTCCTCGACCAGCAGCAATCCAACGTCGATGTCCAAGGCGGTCTGCTGCAGGAACGCCAGCAGGAGCTGACCAACCTCGACACGCAGATCAAGGCCCAGGCGGCGCGGACGCCCTCCAGCGACCTGGTCGGCCAGCAGGTGCTGCAGGATCTGATCGCCCAGCAGATCGCGCTGCGCAACCTGATCCAGCTCCAGATCCGCCCCACTTACAATCAGCAGATCAACCAGCTCCGCCAGACCATCGAGAACTACAACGTCCAATGCACCACCCGGCCGCGCTACGTGCTGGACGTGGAGAAGGCGGAGCAGAATCTGGTGTGCCCGAAGCCGTAGCTGAATTTTCCTTCAACGAAATTTCCCTTCCCCCGCGAGGGGGAAGGGAAAGAACGTAGAGCTACTACACCTGCTCCCACCGGCACGACAAGTTCATCTGCCCCGCCGTGTTGGCGACGGTCGCCATGCAGACGGCTTCCTTGCCGGGCGGCACCGAGATCGCCATGCGCAGCAGGAAGCGCGCGCCGCTCGCCCCCGGCACGCTCTCGGAATTCAGCTCCACGATATTCGCGCCCATCGGCCGGAGCGCCTCGCTCAGCCGAGCAATCAGGCCGGGCGAGTCATCGCCGGTGATCTCGATCCGATGCGTGATATGGGCCGACTGGTCGTGGGTCTCGCGATAGGTGAAGGGCGCAACGTCGAGGTCCGCGCCCCGCAGCACCGGCATCGATCGAAGCTCGTCGTCCACCTCCGCGATCGTAACATCCGACGGCAGCTTGGCGACCAAGGTCAGCTTGGCGCCGCCGCCGAGCACCGCGAACGTCGTGTCGCCGAGATTGATGCC